>DASRXO010000248.1:0-2395 GCA_035654095.1 Telluria sp. | reverse complement strand
CTCTTCCTGCACCGTGTGGAAGTGCAGGCCGAGCTGCTGGCCGAGGACCTCGAACAGCGTGTCCTGCTCGAGCGGCTTGCGCATGAAGGCGTCGGCGCCGCTGGCCAGCGCCTGCTGGCGTTCTTCCTCGAAAGCGCTGGCGGTCAGCATCACGATCTTCGGCTGCGGCAGGTCGCTGCGGGCGCGGATGCGGCGCGTCAGTTCGAGGCCGTCCATGCGCGGCATGCGCCGGTCCATGAACACCAGGTCCGGACGCAGCAGCGCGATCTTTTGCTCGCCCTGTTCGCCGTCGTGCGCCTCGTACACCACGAAGCCGAGCGGCAGCAGCAGGCCGCGCAGCAGTTCGCAGCCGTCGAGATTGTCGTCGACCACCAGGATGGTGTGACCGCGCTCGGACGGCGGCAGGCCCACCACGCGCGCGTGCGGCAGGCGCGGGCCGAGCATGCTCTCCTCGCGCTCGAGCGTCACGCTGAAGCTGAAGGTCGCGCCTTCGCCGAGGGCCGAGACCACCTTCAGCTCGCCGCCCATCAGGCGCACGAACTGGCGGCTGATCGGCAGCCCGAGGCCGGTGCCGGCCTGGGTGGCCGGCGTGTCGGCCTGCACGAAGGGCTCGAAAATGCGTTCGATGTCGGCCGCCGCGATGCCGGGCCCGGTGTCGTGCACCGCGAAGGTCAGCGCGCTGCGGCCATCGGCCAGGTCGCGCGCGTCGACCGCCAGCGTGACCGCGCCGCGCTTGACGAATTTGACCGCGTTCGACAGCAGGTTGAGCAGCACCTGGCGCAGCTTGGCGCCGTCGGCGCGCACGATCTGCGGCAGGCCGGGGCCGCAGCGCAGCGCGAGCCCGATGCCGGCCTGGTCGGCGCGCAGCTGCACCATCTCGAGCGCGGCGTCGAGCAGGGCGCGCAGGTCGACCGCTTCGAGCATCAGCTCGACCCGGCCGGTCTCGATCTTGGACAGCTCGAGGATGTCGTTAATCAGCATCAGCAGATGGTGGCCGGAGCGGTTGATCATGGCCAGCTTGTGTTTTTCGTCGGCGCTCATCGCGTTCGAATTCGACAGCAGCTGCGAAAAGCCGATCACCGAATTGAGCGGGGTGCGCAGCTCGTGGCTCATATTCGACAGGAACACGCTCTTCGCGCGGTTGGCCGATTCGGCCTTGGCCAGCACCACCGACAGCGCGACGGTGCGCTCGCGCACCAGCTCCTCGAGATGGTCGCGGTGGCGCAGCAGTTCGGCCTCGGCCCGTTTGCGCTCGCTGATGTCCTCGATGCTGCCTTCGTAATGGACGATCGCGCCGGTATCCGGATCGCGCACCGCGCGCGACACGATGTTTACGTAGATTTCCTTGCCGTCCGCCGGGCGCCGCACCAGCAGCTCCGAGCGCACGGCCCCGGTCCTGTCCTCCGATTTCTGCCAGCGGATGCGCGCCACCGGGTCGGCGTACAGATCCAGCACATTCATCGCCAGCACCTGTTCGCGCGCGGTCACGCCGGTCAGCGCCATGCCGGCCGCGTTCAGCTCGAGGAACTGGCCGCTGTAGGCGGTGCGGAACAGGCCGATCGGCACGTCCTCGAACAGGGTGCGGTAGCGCCGCTCGCTCTCTTCCAGCGACTGCTCGCGGCGCGCCAGCTCGGCGGTCATGGCCGACAGGTCGTCGAACGATTTCTGCAGCTGCTCGGCCATGTTGTTGAAGGCCTGCGACAGCGCGGCCAGCTCCTCCAGCCGGCTGTTGGGCACGCGCTGGGCGAGGTCGCCGCCGGCCAGCAGGCGGGTGGCATGGGCGATGCGGCGGATCGGCACCGTGACCACCGCCGCCAGCAGGATCGCCACCGCCAGCGACAGCGCCAGCGCGATCGCGAACACCATCGCCGACTGGCTGTTGCCGGTGCGGACGCCCTCCAGGTAATACGATTCGGGCATCGCGGTCAGCAGAATCCAGTCGGTCTTGCCGCTCGGGTCCTGGTAGGGCGTGGCCTGGGTCAGCCAGCTCTCGCGCGCCAGCGGCTTGGCGGTGATCACGTCGAACTGGTACTGCAGGGCGGTGCGCAGGTCGGCCAGCGCCGGCATGCGCTGGTGCAGTTCGCGCACCGCGCCCTGCGCCACCGGGTCGTCGCCGCCGGGCAGGCTGCGCGCCGGCCGCGGATTGCCGAAGTGCGAAGGCTCGGTCGAGGAAGCGATCTGGCGGCCCTCGCGGTCGATGATGATGGCGCGTCCGTTCTGCGCCACCGGCAGCTTGCGCAGCAGCTCATTGAGGTCGTTCACGCGCAGCGGCTCGTCGGCCTTCTGCAGCGCGGCGAGGTAGTCGTCGAGCTTGAGGTTGATGTTCTCGGCGATCTCCTCGTGCAGGCGGCTGGCCAGCTTGCTGGCCGCGCTCTCCGAGCTGCGCAGGGTCAGG
>DASRXO010000247.1:0-4287 GCA_035654095.1 Telluria sp. | reverse complement strand
AAGCCGTCATAGTAGGCGGCGGTGCGGCTGGCCAATTCACCTACCAGCGCGACCTGGCCGATCGGCTTCAGCTCGATGTAGAAGTCGTCGAGCAGGTAGCTGACCAGTTTCTCGGCCTCGGCGCGCGAGTGCTCGGCCATGCTGCGGGTCTGTTGGGCGCGGCCCATGTTGACGTAGCCGAACGCCGCGCCGGCGATCGCGCCGACCGCCAGTACGCCGCACACCGCGGCCACCTGGCGCGCGCGCACCAGCGCCTTGCGGGTGGCGCGTTCGCGCTCGCGCTGCTGTTCGAGCTGGCGTTGCGATTGTTCCAGCAGCTCGCGTTCCTTGCGCAGCTCGCGCGCGGCGCGCACCACGTCGCACAGCACGTCGTGGGTCAGTTCGACCCGCCGCACGTCCAGCCTTTCCTCGATCCGCAGCAGGCGCCGGTTGACCAGCGCGGCCAGCGCGCCGGGCGCGGCGCCGGCTTCGGCGAAGCCTTTGAGTACGCGTTCCTCGGCCAGGTTTTCGCGGAACCCGCCTTCGGTCAGCAGCTCGTCTTCGATGAAGCGGGCCACGCCGGGCGGCTGGTCCTGCAGCGCGCGTGCATAAAATTCGGTGAGGATGCCGGCGTGCGAACCGGCCAGCAAATCGGTCGAGATTTCGGCGCGGCCTTGCGCGATGCGGGTGTTGTTGAGTTCGCGGCAGATCAGGCTCAGCAGCGATGGCTCGACCTCGGCGTTGACCAGTTCCGAGCCGCCCGCGGTGAAGCGCACGATCGCTTCCGCCACTTCTTCCGACACCAGCTTGCCGCCCGGACGGGTGACCGCGGCCAGCGCCTGGCTACCGTTCATGCGCGCCAGCCGCATGCGGTTCTGGGTGATCGAGGGCATCCCCCCCTTCACGCTTTCGAGGTGGGCCAGGTAGTCTTCGCGCAGCGCGATCAGGATGCGGTAGTCGGTGCGTGCGAAGTCGAAGTCGTCGCCCGCGCTGTCGTCCTCATCCATGCGCTGCTCGAGCGCGCGCGGCGGGCGGTTCTCGACCAGGTCGGCGAGATCGGCGAGGAAGGCGGCGGCGTGCTGGCGACCGCCGTCGTCGGCCTGCGCCAGCGTGAAGATTTCCTCGTACTGGTCGAAGATCAGCAGCGGGATCAGGCTGCGGCCGTGGGCGTCGCGCAACGTGTCGTCGCGGTGGTGCAGGAATTCCCACAGGGTTTCGTCGGCGGCGGCGCTGCCGGCCCGGGTCCAACTGCCCTGGGACTGGGTGGCGCGCAGCACGGCCTGCTTGATCTGGACCGAGGGCGGCGGCGCGTCGGGCGCATAGGACAGGCGCACGTAGACCGGGCAATAGCCTTCGGGCCGCAGGCGCGGCACGATGCCGGCGCGCAGGATCGAGGTCTTGCCCAGGCCCGACTGGCCGAACAGCACAGTCAGCAGCTTGCGCTGCACGCGCCGCGCCAGTTCGGCGATCTCGTCTTCGCGGCCGTAGAAAAAGCCGCTGCTCTGTTCGCTGAACGAGTCCAGCCCCAGCCATGGGTGCTCGGCATCGACCGCGTTGCCGGCCGCCGCGTTTTCGTCGTGTTCGCTCATGCGCGCTCCCCGAAACCGCTGCGCAGGCGCGCGATGAACTCGGCGCTCGCTTCGCCCTCGGGCAGGCGGGTGAAGTGCAGGGCCTTGAATTTGTCCGGCACCAGCGCCTGGCCGCCGTCGGTGTCGTCGATGCTGACCGGCAGGATGAACAGGGCGCCGTCGGCCATGTTGCGCGCGCGGTCGATCGCGTAACTCCATTCGCGCCGGAAGTAGCCCTCCTGGCGGCGCTGGGTGGTGGCCGAGACCACCGGGATGAAGTAGGCGCAGCGCGCGATGTTGCGGGCGATCTTGCGGTCGAAGTCGTCGCCCGCTTCCAGCCGGTCGAGGTCGAACCAGACCGTCAGGCCGGCCTCGGCCAGGCTGGCGCGCAGGCGTTGCACGGCGTCCAGGTCTTCGCGCGCGTAGCTGATGAAGATGGCGTTGTCGGGCATCTCGCGGGCCGGCGGCGCGATGCGCTGCGGCTGGGCGCCGAAGGCCAGCACCCGGGCCGGCGCCCGGCGCGCCATCCAGCGTTTGTGCAGCTCGTCGACGAAGCGATCGGCGCCGACGTACACCCGGGTGCGCACGCTGACCTGCTGCAGGAAGCCCATCAGGCGCGAGTTTTCGCCCGAGTGGTCGTCGGCCAGCACCTCGCCCACGTCGCGCGGGTCGGACAGGCGCTGGCGCTTGGCCATGCGCAGGAAGATGCGCGCCAGCCAGTTGCTGAAATTGCTGCCGATGAACAGCAGGTGGCTGTGCTCGAGTTCGTGGAACAGTTTTTCCGGGGTCAGGTGCTCGCTTTGCAGCGCGCAGATGAACTCGAGCATGTCCTCGTCGCAGATCACGTAGTTGGGCGAGGCCGACAGCCGTCCCAGCAGGTGGTAGATGGTGGGGCGCTGCAGGCGCTCGCGCTCGGCGGGCAGGTCGGCCACCCGGTTCGGCGCGTAGGCGATGGCGTCGCAGCCGGGCTGGCCGCCGAAGCGTTCGAGGTTGATCGCCTGTTCGAGCAGCGAGTCGAAGGTGGTGCTGATGAACAGGTCGAAGTCGGTGATCTGGGCCAGCTTGCGCAGCGCCGGCGCGGCCTCGAAGGTGGTGTCGCGCAGCACGCTGCGCAGCCGGGTATAGGCTTCTTCGCGCCGGCCGCGGCTGGCCAGGAACCAGCACACCACGTCGTTCAGGGTGTAGTCGGGCGGCAGCTGGGCGGTGTCGACATTCAGCTTGGCGGCCAGCTTGCCGGCCAGCCAGTCGTACAGCAGGCGCGGGCCGCTGTCGGTCTCGACCTTGAGCAGCTCGGGGCCGATGATCGGGATCACGCGCCGCTCTTCGATGAAATTCAACAGATCGTCCCAGGCGTCCTCGTCGAGGGTGGCGGGGTGGGCGGGCAGCGGCAATACATTGCTCATGAGGGCGGCGCGGGCGCGTTTGCGAGGATGGCAAATATTACATTATTTCAATCCATAAATGGGAATTTCGCGGGCCCACGGCTCAGGCTGCGGCGTCGCCGCTGCCGCGGCTGCGCCGCAGCTTGCGGTAGGGCGCCAGCTTGGCCGCCGCGCTGCGCTCCGGTTCGGCCGCGATGAAGGCGCGCGCCGCGCCGGCCGCCAGCGGGCGGCCGTAGCAATAGCCCTGGATCTGGTCGCAGCACCAGGCGCGCAGCAGGGCGCGCTGCTCGTCCGTCTCGACGCCTTCGGCAATCACGGTCAGGCCCAGCGTGTGGCCGAGGCTGATCACCGCTTGCACGATGGCCACGTCTTCCGAGCCCGCTTCGAGCTGGCGCACGAAGGACTGGTCGATCTTCAGCTTGTGGATCGGGAAGCGTTTCAGATAGGCCAGGCTGGAGTAGCCGGTGCCGAAGTCGTCGATCGCCAGCTGGAGGCCGAGCCGGCGCAAGCGGCCCAGCAGGGCGATGGCGGTTTCGGCGTTTTCCATCATCACCCCTTCGGTGATTTCCAGTTCGACCCAGCGCGGATCGACGCCGGTCGCGGCCAGCACCCGCTCGACGCCGGCGAAAAAATCGGGATGCGAGAACTGGCGCGGCGAGATGTTGACCGCCATCGACAGCGGCGGCGTGACGCCGGCGTTCCAGGCGGCCAGCTGGCGGCAGGCCTGTTCCAGCACCCATTCGCCGATCGCGACGATCAGCCCGGATTCCTCGGCCAGCGGGATGAAGTCGGCGGGCGCCACCGGCGCGCCCTTGTGGCGCCAGCGCAGCAGCGCTTCGAAGCCGAGCAGGGCGCCGCTGGCCAGGGTTTGCTGCGGCTGGTAGTGCAGCTCGAGTTCGCCGCGCGCCAGCGCATGGCGCAGCCCGGTTTCGAGCTCGAGCCGCTTTTCGGCTTCGGCGTTGAGCTCTTGCGAATACGCGCTCAAGCGGTCGCCGCCGGCGCGGCGCGCGGCCTGCAGTGCGGCGTCGGCATTGCGCAGCAGCGCGGCGGGCCGCGCGCCGTCCTGGGGGAAGCTGGCCGCGCCCAGGCTCAGGCTGGAAAACACTTCATGGTTTTCGCAGCTGAACGGGGTGCGCATGCGCTCCTGCAAGCCGGCGATCGCGGCGCCGAAGGCCGGGTCGGCCTGCGCCAGGCGGTACAGCACCGCGAAGTTGGCGCCGTCCAGGCGGAACACTTCGCCGCCATGCGGCTGGGCCGCGCGTTCGATGCGCAGCGCCATCGACTTGAGCATCTGGTCGCCGAAGGCATGGCCGAAGCCGCTCACCACGCCCGAGAAACGGTCCAGCGTGCCGAGCACC
>DASRXO010000246.1:0-3716 GCA_035654095.1 Telluria sp. | reverse complement strand
TAGTAACTCGGTACCACCCCTTCCCATCCCGAACAGGACCGTGAAACGAGCTTACGCCGATGATAGTGCTGCAACCAGTGTGAAAGTAGGTTATCGTCAGGCTAGTTATAAAGAGAAAACCCCGGCAGAGATGCTGGGGTTCTTTTTCGTCTCAAGAAAGCTGTGCAGCCAGCCAGCTACCCAAGTCGGCAAACGGCCGCTGCGCCCCGACTTCGTTGAAGATCTCGTGATAAAAGCCGTCGTAGACATGCAGCTGCGCCATCCGGGCCGGCAGCTGCGCGAAGAAGCGTTTGCTGCCTTCGGCATCGACCAGGTGGTCATCGCCGGCGATCATCATCAAGGTCGGTACCGTCAGCGCTGCCGCGTGCAAGCGGCAATACGCCATCGATGACAGCATCGAACGCATCAGGCGTGCGCTGATCTTGCCGTGCACCAGCGGGTCGGCCTTGTAGGCGGCCACGACTTTTGCATCGTGCGACAGATAGCCGATCGGCAAGCCGTTCGGTACGCGCACCCGCGGCGCGATCGCATGCATGATCGCGAGCAGCCTTTGCTGGAACGGCGACAGCCGCACCGCCAGCGCCGGCGACGACAGGATCAGCCCGCGCAGCGGCGACAGCTGCGACAGCGCGAAACGCGCCGCGAACAAGCCGCCCATGCTGTGCCCGAACAGGAAGGGCGGATCGGCGAAACGGGCGGCGAAATCGTCGATCACGATCTCCGCGTCCTGCACCATCGGATCGCCATTGATGACGTCGCCGCGCGGTCCTTGCGAGCGGCCATGCCCGCGGTGGTCGAAACAGCGCGCGGACAAGCCGCAACGGTTGAAGAATTCGGCGATCCGCCGGTAACGACCGCTGTGCTCGCCCAATCCGTGCATGAGCACGACGCTGCCGCGGACTTCCGCCATCGGCAGCAGATAGTCCGTCACGTGCAGCAGCGTGCCGTCGGCAGCGCTCAACTGGTGGCTTTGCGGAGCCACCAGGACTCTCCTACACGCCCCAGAGCACGTCGTGGCCGCCGGCCTTGGCGGCGCGCAGCATCTCGAGCAAGGGGTAAGCCCGGGTCGCGAAGCTGACCACTTCCATGCCCTCATGATCGGAGTCGTCGCCGACCGCGCCATGGTGGGCGTGGATGTCGCGCTGGACGTCGTCCGAGGCTTGGTGCATGCGGCTCTCCGCGATCTCCTTCTCGAGGATGGCCACGGCTTGCGGCGCCTCGGCCGCGGTGATCACGCCGCGGTCGGTATCCTTGTGCAGGAGATCCAGAATCCGCTTGGCATGCTCCTTGTACATCAGGACTTCAGAGGCGGCTTTGGATGTAAATGTGATTAGCATAGGAACTTTCTGGTTGTGCGGTTCATGACGAAACGATAACACGACTTGGCTTTACGGTCATCCCGCACGCGTGCGCGCCAGCCAGGCCACCAACAGCATCAGCAGCGCGGCGGCGAAGGCGCCGGCGGCGCCCAGCAACAGCGGCATCGCACGCGCCATACTGTCAATACTGCTCAGCAGGAGGAAGCCGAAGCCAGCCCACGCGGCGGCGTTCAGGGTCTCCAGCAAGTTGCTGAAGAAATTACCCTTCGCCCGCACCTTGAAGTCGCTGCGCGCGGAGGGCCGGCCGCACCAGAGCACGATCAGCGCGGCGCTGGCCACCGCTGCCGTGACGACCAGGCTGGCCAACATGCCGGCCAGCGGATGGCGCAGCGCGATCCACAGCAGCGGCAGCGCCACCACCAGCAGCGGCGGCAGCGCGACCGCCGCCAGCTTGGCGCGCTGGATCGTGCGCTGGCTGCAGGGCGCGGCCAGCAGCAGGTCCGGCGCGTCTTCGGCCGAGATGATGATCCAGGCCAGCGACGCCGTCAGCGAGGCGCACAGGAAAGCCAGCGCCGAGGCGAGGCCGGGCAGCGAATCGGGCCCCTTGACGAACAGCAGCGCGCACATCGGCAGCAGGTACAGCAGTTGCAGCAGTACCTGGGAAATCAGTTGCGGATCGCGCGCGATCAGGCGCCACTCCTTGACCATCACGGTGCGCGCCAGGCTGCGCCCAAAATCGAAACGCATCCCGCCGGCTGGCGCCTGCGTCGCGCGCACTGCGCTCACCGCCTGCTGCACGCCGTGCACGAAAAAGCCGTGCGTGAAATGGACCGTCAGCAGAAAAGCGGCCAAGCTTGCCAGCGACAGCAGCAACAAGGGGCCGGGCGCGCCGAGCAGCGCATGTCCCGGCAGCCACAGCATGCTGTCCGGTCCCAGCGGCGCGCCCGGTGCCAGCAGCGGCGCCAGCCAGTTCGCGGCGCGGTCGGTGAGGCCGCGCAGCGTCGTCGAGTACAGCTGCGACACAAGGAACAGCAGTGCGCCCGACAACGCGCCCAGCACTTGCGCCACCACGCGCGTGCGCCGTACGCCCAGCAGGCGTACGAGTCCCAGCGTCAGCAGCATCGCGAGCGCGGCCGTGACCGCAGCCATGCTCAGCACACCAGGATAAATCGCCAGCCAGTGAAATTGCCCGAGCACCAGGCCGACATGCGCGAGCGGCGACAGGAAGAACAGGTAGACGCCGGCGATGCCTACCGTAATGCCGGCCAAGCGCACCGTAAAAATGCTGCGCGAAGGCAGCGGCGAGGACAGCAGCAAGTCGAGATCGCCGCGCGTGAACAGTACTTCCACGCTGGCCTTCAGGCCGCTCGACAGCATCATCGGCAAGGCCGCCGCCAGGATGCCGGTCGCCACCATGATCAGTTGCTGCGGCGGCGCCCCGTGGCGCTCCACGCCGGCCACGATCGCAAACGCGAAGCCGTGCAACAGCGCCGCCGCGGCCAGCCAGACCAGGATGTTCAGCTTGTTCGACCTGCGCTTCCCCGTGCCGCGCCGGCCGCCGAAGCCCGCGCCGTACAGGAACAGCTTGACCTCGTGCCTGAGCAGCCAGAGCGCGCTGCCGGCCGGCGCGATCATGGTTGCCCCGTCAATTGCAGGAACACTTCCTCCAGCGTGCCGCCCTGCGTTTGCCCGCGCAACTCCTCCAGCGTGCCCTGCGCGATCAGGCGGCCGTGCTGGATGATGCCGATGCGCTGCGCCAGCCGCTCGGCGACCTCGAGGATGTGGGTGGTCAGGATCACGGTGCCGCCGCCGTCCACGTGAGCCAGCAGCAAGTCCTTCACCTGGCGCGCGGCGGCGGCGTCGAGGCCGGTCAGCGGTTCGTCGAGGATCAGCAGCTCGGGCTCGTGGATCAGCGCGCCGGCCAGCGCGAGCTTTTGCTTCATGCCGCGCGAGAAGCCTTCGGTCAATTCATGCGCGTGCTTGCCGAGGTCGAGCCAGTCGAGCAGGCGGCGTGCGCGCGGTTCGGCTTCGGCCGCGTCGATGCCCCACAACCCGGCCACGAATTCCAGGTATTCGGTCGGCTTGAGTTTGGCGTACAACATCGGCTCGTCGGGCAAGTAGGCCATCTTGCGCTTGGCGCCGGCCGGATCGGCGGCCAGGTCGATGCCGAGCACCGCGATGCTGCCCGCGTCCGGCGCCAGCAGTCCTGCGACCATGCGCAGGGTGGTGGTCTTGCCGGCGCCATTCGGCCCCAGCAGCGCGTACAGCTCGCCGCGCCGCACGCTCAAGTCGAGGCGGTCGACGGCCGGGCGGCCGAAACTCTTGCACAGGGAAACCATCGTGAGCGCCGCATCGTCGTTCATCGTCGGATTGGCGCTCACGTCAAAGCAGCTTGAA
>DASRXO010000245.1:0-5590 GCA_035654095.1 Telluria sp. | reverse complement strand
CTGCAGCGGATCGGCGACGGCTACTATCCGACCCTGTCGCTGGCCACCGCCGCGGTCTACCTGAAGGCGCGCGCGATCGGCCCTTACTTCAGCGGCACCGCCGACACGCTGTCGGAGAGCGAACTCGAAAACGGCGGGCTGGAACGCGTGACGCTGTTCCTGCCGCAGGGGCAGAAGGGCGTCCAGGTGGGCGAGGCCTTGACCACCACGGTGCAGTTCCGCGGCCGCGGCGGGCCGGCCGGCGGCGCGTTCCGCTACGTGTCGGCGGCCGACGTGCTGGCGGGCCGCGTGGCCAAGCCCATCCTCGAAAACGCGATCGCGCTGGTCGGGACCACCGCGCCCGGCCTCAACGATATCCGCGCCACCCCGGTCAGCGCCGAATACCCCGGGGTCGAGGTGCACGCGAACCTGATCAAGTCGATCCTCGACGGCCGCTTCAAGTCGCGCCCCTACTACAGCTTCGTGCTCGAATTCGTGGAGGTGGTGCTGGCCGGGGTGGTGCTGACCTTCGTGCTGGCGGGCTTGTCGCCGCTGTATGCGATCGCGGCCTCGCTGCTGGCGATGGCGGCCGCGCTGGGCCTGAACTTCTACATGTACGCGGCGCAGGACATGAGCCTGAACGTGGTGGTCTGCCTGCTGCTGATCGGCGCGCTGTTCGTGCTGAACCTGGCCTGGGGCTTCCTGTTCGAGTTCCGCAAGGGCCGCGCGCTGGTCTCGCGTTTCGGCGAGTACGTGGCGCCCGAGCTGGTGGCCGAGATGGCCGAGAATCCCGACAACTACAATATGGACGGCGAGAGCCGCGAGCTGACCGTGCTGTTCGTCGACGTGCGCGGCTTCACCACGATCTCCGAAGGCCTGACCCCGAAGGCGCTGCGCGAGTACATCAACCTGTACCTGACGGCGATGTCGGAAGACATCCGCGACAGCCACCGCGGCACGCTCGATAAATACATCGGCGACGCCGTGATGGCGTTTTGGGGCGCGCCGGTGGCCTTCGCCGACCATGCCAGCCGCGCGGTGGACACCTCGCTGCTGATGCAGGCCAGCGCGCGCCGCCTGAACCAGGACTTCATCGCGCGCGGCTTACCGGCGCTGAACATCGGCATCGGCCTGAACAGCGGCTTGATGCATGTGGGCGACATGGGCTCGAAGATCCGCCGCGCCTACACGGTGATGGGCGACGCCGTCAACCTGGCCGCGCGGCTGGAAGGCATCACCAAAGTCTACGGCGTGGGGATCGCGGTGGGCGAGGCCACGCGCGCCGCGGCGCCCGAATTCGTCTACCGCGAGCTGGACCTGGTACGGGTCAAGGGCAAGAACGAGCCGGTCGCGATCTACCAGCCGCTCGGCAAACCCGAGCAGGTCGACGCCGCCACCATGGCCGCGCTGGCCACATGGGCCGAGGCGCTGGCGCTGGTGCGCGCCCAGCGCTGGGACGCCGCCGAGGCCGTGATCGGCGCGCTGCAAGCGGCCGGTCCCGACTTGCCGCTGTACGCCCTGTACCGCCAGCGCATCGCGGTCTACCGCGCCAATCCGCCGGGGCCGGACTGGGACGGGGTCACCAGCTTCGACAGCAAATAGCCGCAACGCAGGCATAACAAAAAGGCATGAAATAATGGAAAAAATGCATGCGTTTTCCTGTCTTTTCATTATCATTGTGTCATTGGCGCAACGCTTCCTCCATCTGGTTGCAGTTGCATACCAGAATTTTTCCTTAACTTGGAGAATTTTCTCACTCGCAACATAAAAGCCATTTACACTCTGTCAAACGTGATTTTCGAGTCGCGCCACCATTAAAACAACGACAGATTGTAGAAGAGCCACCCCATGACATTACGCTTTGCGCGCCTGCTAGCAGGCTCCGTGCTTGCTGCCTCGGTCGCCGCCGCCTGGTCCGCCGAGGGCCCCGCCCCGGACGTACTCCGCTTCGAGATCAACCGCTTCGACATCGCCGGCAATACGCTGCTGCCGGCCGCCGAGGTGAACGCGGCGGTCGCGCCCTTCACCGGCAAGGACCGCGATTTCGGCGACGTCCAGCGCGCGCTCGAGGCGCTGGAGGCGGCCTATCACGCACACGGCTACAAGGTGGTCACGGTGCAGTTGCCGGAACAGGAACTGAACCAGGGTGTGGTCAAGCTGAACGTGGTGCAGACCAAGATCGGCCGCGTGGTGGTGAGCGGCAACACGGTGTTCGACGAAGCCAACATCCGGCGCAGCTTGCCGTCCCTGCAGCCGGGCCAGACCCCGAACCTCGACCAGGTCTCGGCCAACCTGCGGCAAGCCAACGAGAATCCGGCCAAGAAAGTCCAGCTCAAGCTGGCGAGCGCGGAAGCCGACGACGAAGTCGACGCCAAGCTCGAGGTGACCGACGAGCGCGCATGGAAAGCCATGCTCAACCTCGACAACACCGGCACCGATTCGACCGGCAAGACGCACGCCGGCGTGGTGCTGCAAAACGCCAACCTGTGGGGCCGCGACCACGTCGGCAGCCTGCAATACACCACCACCGCCGAGCATCCGAGCCAGGTCAGCGTGTACGGCGCCGGTTATCACATTCCGCTGTACGAACAGGGCGATTCGATCGACCTGTTCGCCAGTTATTCGGACGTCGATTCGGGCACCGTGGCGGCCGGCCTGTTCAACCTCGCGGTCAGCGGCAAGGGCGCGGTGTACGGCGCGCGCTACAACCAGGCGCTGGCGCGGCGCGGCAACCTCGATTCCCATCTGACCTACGGCATCGACTACAAGGCCTACAAGAACAGCGTGCTGTTCGCCGGCCAGAATTTCGGCAACGACGTCACCGTGCATCCGCTCAGCGCGAATTACATCGCCACCCTGGCCCTGCCCGACGGCAGCGTCGACCTGTCGCTGACCCTGCTGCACAACATCGCCGGCGGCAGCCGCGGCGGCAGCGAAGACTTCACGCGCGTGCGCAGCGGCGCCAAGGCCAGCTACAACACGCTGCGCTTCGCCGCCGCCTACACCAAGGCCTTCGCCAACGAGTGGCAGCTGCGCTTGCTGGCCAACGGCCAGTGGAGCGGCGACGCGCTGGTGCCGGGCGAGCAGTTCGGCGCGGGCGGCGGCAGCTCGGTGCGCGGTTTCGACGAGCGCGCGCTGTCCACCGATTCGGGCGTCTACACGAATGCCGAGGCGTACACGCCCAACCTGTGCGGCAAGGCCGGCTGGCAGTGCCGCGCGCTGGCGTTCTACGACGCCGCGCACGGCGTGCGCAACCATGTGCTGCCGGGCGAGTTGACCAGCACGACGATCAGCAGCGCCGGCCTCGGCCTGCGTTTCGCCCTCGGCACGGCGTTCAGCCTGCAAGCCGATTACGGCCACGTGGTGCAGGCGGGCGCGCTGTCGGGCGTCGGCAAGAACAAGCTGCACCTACGCGTCGGCCTGGCCTACTAGGAGCCGGACATGAACATGAAAACATTCAAGCAAAGCACGCTGGCGTTGATGGTCGCGGCCTGTTTCAGCGCCGCGGTCGCTGCGCCGACCGTGCCGCAGATCGTCAGCGGCCAAGCCGCCTTCTCGCAACAGGGCAACGTGTTCTCGATTACGAACACGCCCAACACGATCATCAACTGGCAGAGCTTCTCGGTCAATGCAGGCGAGATCACGCGCTTCATCCAGCAGGACGCGAACAGCGCGGTGCTCAACCGCATTCTCGGCCAGGACCCGAGCCAGATCCTCGGCGCGCTGCAATCGAACGGTCGGGTGTTCCTGATCAACCCGAACGGCATCGTGTTCGGCAGCGGCGCACGGGTCGACGTGAACGGGCTGGTGGCGTCCACGCTGGACTTGTCGAACGCCGATTTCCTGGCGGGTAAAAAGAACTTCGCGGCGGGCGCCACGGCCGGTAAGGTCAGCAACCAGGGCACGATCAGCACGCCGAGCGGCGGGCAGGTGTACCTGATCGCGCCGAACGTGGAAAACAGCGGCGTCATCACCTCGCCACAGGGCGAGGTAGTGCTGGCCGCCGGTCATACCGTGCAACTGGTCGACTCGGCCAATCCCGACCTGCATGTGGTGGTGTCGGCGCCGGCCGACCAGGCCATCAACCTCGGCCAGGTGATCGCACAGGGCGGCACGATCGGCATCTACGGTGCGCTGGTCAACCAGCGCGGCGTGGTCAACGCCAACAGCGCAGTGGTGGGCCAGAACGGCAAGATCGTGTTCAAGGCCAGCGGCGACACTTTGCTCGAAGCGGGCAGCGTGACCAGTGCGACCGGCGCCGGCAAGGGCGGTACGATCGAAGTGCTGGGCGACCGCGTCGGGCTGACCGGCGCCGCCAGCGTCGACGCCAGCGGCGCGACCGGCGGCGGCACCGTGCTGGTGGGCGGCGATTACCAGGGCAAGAACGCGGCGATCCAGAATGCGCAGCAAGTGTTCATCGACAAGGATGTATCGATCCGCGCGGACGCGCAGCAGGGCGGCGACGGCGGCAAGGTGATCGCCTGGTCGGACGGCATCACGCGCGTCTACGGCGCGATCAGCGCGCGCGGCGGCGCGAACGGCGGCGACGGCGGCCTGGTCGAAACCTCGGGTCACGTGCTCGACATGCAGGGCAGCGTCGATACCCGCGCGCCGAACGGTCAAGCCGGCATGCTGCTGCTGGACCCGACCAATATCTACATCGCGAATGACCCAACCAGCGCGCAAGGGGCTGGCATGGCGGGTGTCGATATCAGCGCCAGCAGCTCGCCGTTCCTCGGCGTGGGCACGATCGCCGATTCGCTATTCAGCGTCAGTGCACTGCAAGCCCAACTGGCGCTGTCCAACGTGACGGTATCGACCACCAATGCCAATGGCATCGGCACTGGCGACATCAAGGTGGTCAATCCAGTGAGCTGGAGCAGCGCGAACCAACTGACCTTGAATGCGGAAGGCGGCATCGCCGTCAACAACAGCATCACTTCTACCGGCGGCGCGCTGACGCTGAACGCGGGCGGCGGCATCGCTGTCAACAACAATATCACCACCACCGGCGCCGCCCTGTCGCTGACGTCGCACAGCAGCGCCGGCATCACGCTGAATGGTTCGCTAAGCGCCACCAATCTGTCGCTGCGCTCCTATCTTGGCGATATCACGCAGCCCTCGGGCGCGATCACTGCCACCAGCTTGCTGGCCTACGCCGACGACGGCACTGTCGCACTTACCAACAGCGCAAATAACGTCGGCACCCTGGCCGGCTGGAGCGGTGTGCACGGTTCGGGATTTACGTTTGTCAACAGCAGCAACTTGACGGTCGATGTCGCATCCGGCTCGCATGGCGTGGTCAGTAATCATGGTCCTATCGCCCTGAGCACGTCGAGCGGCGACCTGACGGTGAACGACCTGACGTTCGGCGTGAAAGCGGCGGGCAGCAATGATTCGGTGACCCTCAGCGCGCCGCACGGCGCCCTGCAAATCGCGGGCGTGGTCCAGACCAACGGCGGCATGGCGACCCTGACCGGCGCCTCCGCCGTCAATCTGATCGGCAGCGGCTCGGTGAGCACCGCGGGCGGCGCAGCGCTGGCCATTGCCACCGACGCCGGTGGCCAGTTCTCGATGGGGGCGGCGACTCAGATCACCAGCGGCGGCGGGG
>DASRXO010000244.1:0-2761 GCA_035654095.1 Telluria sp. | reverse complement strand
AGGGCAGGGCGGCGAACCGGCCGACGGCGAGGTCGCGCCGCTGGCGGTAGTCGTCGAGCATGGCGCGCGCGGGGCCGCCGGCGAAGGCCGCGTCGCAGGCGAGCTGCGACAGCGCGGCGGGGGCGGCGGTGATCGGGCCCTGCAGGGTCTCCATCGCCGCGACGACCGGGGCGGGCGCCAGCGCGAAGCCGGCGCGCCAGCCCATCATGCCATAGCTTTGCGAGGCCGAGAACAGGGTCACCACGCCGGCCGCGCGCCAGTCGCAGGTGGCGGCGAGGCTGATGTGGCGGCCCTCGAAGATCAGGTGCTCGTAGCTTTCATCGACGACGGCGGCGGCGCCGTGGGCGGCCATCCAGTCGGTCAGCGCGGCCAGTTCCGCGGTGGTAAACACTTTGCCGCTCGGGTTGTGCGGGTTGTTCAGGATGACCAGCTTGGCCGCGGGCCAGCGCGCGAGGTCGGCGGCGGTCAGGGTGGCGGGCAGGTCGATATAGACCGGGTGCAGGCCGAGCAGCTCGAGGGTCGCGCGGTAGGCCGGCCAATAGGGCGCGAACACGATCACCGCGTCGCCCGGATCGGTGAGCACGTAGAGCGCCTGGTACAGCGCCTGCTTGGCGCCGTTGGTGGCGATGATTTCCTGCGGATCGGCGTCGATCGCGTTTTCGCGGCGCAGCTTGGCGGCCAGGTTGCGGCGCAGCGGGAGGGCGCCGGAGACGCTTGTGTAGGGCAGCGGCGTGCGCTGGTCGAGGCCGGCGCGCACGGCATCGACGACCGCTTGGGGCGCGGCGAAGTGCGACACCGCGATCGAAAAATCGATCACTTCCTTGCCTTCGGCCCTCAGGTTTTCCGCGCGCCCATGCATGGCGGTGGTCGCCAGCGGACGAGCGGATGAAATTCGGGCGGAAATCTTCATATGAAATTCGATGCGGGACACCGGCCAAGAGAGTAGTTGATTGTACCCAACATTCGCAGTTTGCTGCAGGCAATGGTGTGCAGTGCGCAAGGTGTAGAGAAAACGTCAATGGAAATTATCCCCATGCAATCCCCCAGTTTGGGGTCACATCTGACATTCGTACATTTCACGAGCGAAATGTACGAATGTCAGATGTGACCCCAAGGGCTTGTGGATCGTTTCCACACCTGGCGGCACGAGTGAAGCTGGCACGCCGAGCCTCGTTTTTGAGCGTGGGGTCACATCTGACATTCGTACATTTTCGGACGGAAATGTACGAATGTCAGATGTGACCCCAACTGCTGATGTGACCCCAACTGCTAGAGAGGGGCGGCGCCGAGCGCTTTGTAGACCGTCAGCAGGCCGATGGCCAAGCCGGTCTCACCCTGCGCTTGCTCGCGCTGGGTCTGGAGCAGGACCCGCCGCGCGTCGAGCTCCGGCAACAAGTCGCTCAGGCCGCCCGCGTAGTTGGCGTGGGCCAGCGCGAGCGCGGCCCGGCCGGCGGCGACCTTGGTGTCGAGGCCGTGCTGGCGTTGCTGCGCGGCGCTGTAGGCGCTGAGCGCAGTGTCGACTTCGTGCCAGGCCTTCAGCACCGTCTGCTGGTAGGCCACCGCCGCTTCCTGCTGCTCGAGCTCGCGCAACTCCACCGCCGCGCGCCGGCGTCCGTGGTCGAACAGCGGCAGCATCAGGCTGGGACCGATCGACCACTGGCGGCTGCCCCAGTCGCCGAAGCGCCCGCCCGCCACCGATTCGAGCCCGAGCCGTCCGCCCAGCGTGATGCGCGGATACAGCTCGGCGCGCGCGATCCCGATGCCGGCGGTGGCCGCATGCAGCCGCGCCTCGGCCGCGCGGATATCGGGCCGCCGTGCCGCCAGCTCGGATGGCAGCCCCGGCGCGAGGTCGGGCAGGCCAAGCGCTTCCGGCTCGGCGGCGCGCGCGGCCAGCTCGGCCCGCAGCGCACCCGGACCTTCGCCCGCCAGCAGCGCGACCTGATTGGCCGCCTCCGCCTCCTGCGCGCGCAAGCCCGGAAGGCGCGCGCGCAGGTCGGCCACCTGGCCGCGTTGGCGCGCGAGGTCGATGTCGGTGCCGATGCCGCCCTCGGCGCGCGCGCTCGCCAGTTCCAGCGTCTCCTCGGCCGCCGCCAGCTCGGCGCGCAGCAGGCCCACCTGGCGCTGCACGCCGCGCAGCGTGAAGTAGTGGCGCGCCAGTTCCGCCGCGACGCTGAGCCGGACCTCGTCGAGCGCCGCCGCCGCGGCCGCGCTGCCCGCATCGGCCGCTTCCACCGACCGCCGCACCCGGCCCCACAGGTCGAGCTCCCACGATGCGTCGAAGCCCGCCTGATACAGATTGAATGGTTCGCTCAGCGCCGTCACCAATTGGTCGCGATTGGCCGGCGCGATCACGTCGAGCAGCCGGGTCGAGGCGCCCGATTCGCTTTGCCGCTGGCGCGCGACGCCGGCGCTGGCGTTCAACTGCAGCCCGCCCTGCGCCGCCGCGATGCGCGCCTGTGCGCGGCTCTGGGCAAAGCGCAGCGCCGCCGTCTGCAGGTCGCGGTTGGCGCCGGCTGCGCGCGCTAACAGCACGCGCAGGACCGGGTCGCCGAACGCCGGCGCGCCGGGCAAACCGGGCGCGGGCCGCTGCGCCAGCAGTTCGGGCGCGCCGCCATGCCACGCCGACCAGTCGGGAGGCGCCGCCGGCGCGGACGGCTTGAAGTCGGGACCGACCGTGGTACAGCCGCCCAGCGCAAGGGCGAACAAGGCGGCGATCGGGCGGGCGGGGATGGGCATGGCGTCCTCGATTCAAACCAGGCGA
>DASRXO010000243.1:0-2513 GCA_035654095.1 Telluria sp. | reverse complement strand
ATCGGCGCCTACATCACCGGGGTGCTGGCGTTCAAGCTCGGCGCGCCGTGGTACCTGACGCTGGTCTGCAGCATCGGCGGCGCGGCCCTGTTCGGCGCCATCCTCGCGCTGCCGGCGCTGCGCGTGACCGGCCCCTACCTGGCGATGGTCACGCTGGCGTTCGGCACCATCATCCAGATCCTGATCAACGAAATGGACTTCCTGACCGAAGGCCCGCTCGGCATCAAGATCGCCAAGCCGGTGATCTTCGGCACCAAGCTGGGCGAAATCGGCTACTTCTACATGGTGGCCGGGCTGATGGTGCTGTCGCTGATCGTGGTGCACCGCATTCTCAAGTCGAATCTCGGGCGCGCCTTCGAGGCGCTGCGCGACAGCCCGATCGCGTCCGACTGCATGGGCGTGTCGGTCTACCGCTACAAGGTGTACGCCTTCGTGATCAGCGCCGGCTTCGCGGGCTTGGCGGGCGGCTTGTACTCGTATTCCGAGGAATACATCTCGCCCAGCACCTTCAACTTCGAGCTGACCATCCTGTTCCTGCTGGCGGTGATCATGGGCGGCCGCAAGACCCGCTCCGGCGCGCTGATCGGCGCGCTGATCGTGGTGATGTTGCCCAGCCTGCTGGCCGATATCGAGCTGTTCCGCACCATTGCGGTCGCGGCGGCGGTGCTCGGCGTGGCGGTCGCGGCCTTCATGCTGGCCAAGAAGCGCAGCACGCCGCGCGCGGTGCTGGTACCGCTGGTGGCGACGATCGGCCTGGCGCTGTTCTCCTACAAGCTCGACAACATGACCGACTGGCGCTTGACCGTGTTCGGCCTGATGATCCTGTTCGTGGTGTACTACCTGCAGGACGGCGTGGTCGGCTTCCTGCGCGGGCTGACGGGGCGCGGCGCGGCGCACGACAAGACGCTGGCGGTGGCTGCGAGCGCCGATCCGTTCGCTGGCCTCAAGGCCGACGCGAGCGGCGGTTCGCTGCTGAAAGTGGACCAGGTGCTGATGCAGTTCGGCGGCCTGAAAGCGCTGAACCAGGTCAGCCTGGACGTCGCACGGCGCTCGGTGCACGGCCTGATCGGCCCGAACGGTTCGGGCAAGAGCACGATGATGAACGTGCTGACCGGCATCTACAAGCCGACCGCCGGCAAGGTCGACTTCAACGGCGCCGACATCACCGGCCGCACGCCCTCGCAGATCGCGCTGGGCGGGGTCGCGCGCACCTTCCAGAACGTCCAGCTGTTCGGCGAGATGACGGCGACCGAGAACGTGCTGGTCGGCCTGCACCACACCTTCAAGTCGAACGTGGCGGACGTGATGCTGCAGACCGGGCGTTACCGGCGCGAAGAAAAGGCGGCACGCGAGCGGGCCGCCAGCATCCTCGAGTTCGTCGGCCTGTCGGCGCTGGCGAACGAGGAGGCGCGCAACCTTCCCTACGGCAAGCAGCGCCTGCTCGAGATCGGCCGCGCGCTGGGCCTGAATCCGCGCCTGCTGCTGCTCGACGAGCCGGCCGCCGGCCTGACCGCGCCCGACATCAAGGAGCTGATGGCGATCATCCGCAAGATCCGCGACCACGGCATCACCATCATCCTGATCGAGCACCACATGGACGTGGTGATGGCGATTTCCGACACCGTCACGGTGCTCGACTTCGGCCAGAAGATTTCGGAAGGCGCGCCGGCCGCGGTGCAGAACGATCCGAAAGTGATCGAAGCCTACCTGGGCGGCGGTAGCGAAGATGACCTACCGCCCGCGGTCGCGGCGCTTTGACGAGGACAGCCATGTTATCCATACAAAACCTGCAAGCCGCGTACGGCAAAGTCGAAGTCCTGCACGGCATCTCGCTGGAGGTCCCGAAAGGCAAGCTGGTGACCCTGATCGGCTCCAACGGGGCCGGCAAGACCACCACCATGCGCGCGATCTCCGGCATGATCAAACCGAAGGGCGGCAGCGTCACCCTGGGCGGCAAGGACATCACCGGCATGGAATCGCACAAGATCGCGCGTGCCGGGCTGGCCCATTCGCCCGAGGGACGGCGCGTGTTCTCCACCATGAGCGTGACCGACAATCTGCTGCTGGGCGCGTTCCCGCGCTACACGCGCGCGCGGCCCAAGGGCGACGTCAAGCACGACCTCGAGAAGGCGCTCGAGCTGTTCCCGCGCCTGAAGGAACGCCAGCACCAGTTGGCCGGCACCCTGTCCGGCGGCGAGCAGCAGATGCTGGCGATGGCGCGCGCGGTGATGCTCAATCCCGAAGTGATCCTGCTCGACGAACCATCGATGGGGCTGGCGCCGATCCTGGTGGAAGAAGTGTTCCGCATCATCACGCGCCTGAAATCGGAAGGCGTGACGATGCTGCTGGTCGAGCAGTTCGCGGCGGCCGCGCTGAACGTGGCCGACTACGGCTATGTGCTGGAGAACGGCAGCATCTCGGTGCACGGGCCGGCGGCCAGCCTGGAGACCGATCCGAAGGTGATTGCGGCCTATCTGGGCGGCGGGCAGGCGCACTAGGCGCGGCGTGGAGCA
>DASRXO010000242.1:0-3787 GCA_035654095.1 Telluria sp. | reverse complement strand
CTGCGCCAGGTCAGCTATGTCACTTACGACGGTGGGCGCGATATTGGCTTTGAATCGGCGTTTGCCGGCTTGTGCGATATGTCGCATTCGACCGATCGCGACCATGCTGTCTCGATCAGCGACATCGTCATCACCGCCACGCCAGGTGGCGGCGCGCTATTTAATGCTGCGGCTGTACAGCCGGGCACGCACATCAATTGCGTAGGCGCCGACACGAAAGGAAAAAGAGAACTGCCCGACGGATTGTTGGATCGCGTGAAGTTGTTTGTCGACGATGCAGTACAAGCCAGGCAGATCGGCGAGACGCAATGGAGCGCCGCTACGCCATGTACGGAGTTGGGCGATCTGGTCACCGAGAAAGTAAGATTCCAACGAGCTGCGCAGGACATTACGGTCTTTGATATGACAGGTCTCGCCTTGCAAGACCTCACGGTGGCAAGATTGCTTCATCAAAGTGCGCTTGCAAATGGAAGCGGTACGCGCATACCATGGTCATGGTAAAAAAGGTTCTTCACGGAATTAGCGGGAGACGCGTCGTTCCCGGGTAATCCGGTGAAGTCCCAACCGTACCAGACCTGCCCCGCGCCACCGGCGTTTGCCGGCCACGATTGCAAAGGAAAGAACATGAGTCCAGCTTTTGTCCGGAATGCGCGCCGCTCGGCCGCCCACCTCGCCTTGGCGGCCACCCTGGCAGCCGCAGGCGGGCCATCGTGGGCACAGGACGCACCGCAGCCGCCGGCCGACATGCGCAGCGCCGGACGCGAGATACTCAAGCAACTGGTGGGCCTGCGTTCGGTGCACAGCACGGGCACCACGCCCACCGCGCACTGGATCGCCGACCGGCTGGCGGCCGGTGGCTTCGCTAGCGACGATATCCATTTCCTGGCGCCCGAGGCCTACCCGGCCATGGGCAACGTGGTGGTGCGCCTGCGCGGCAACGGCAAGAACAAGCCGATCCTGTACATCGGCCACCTCGACGTGGTCGAAGCCAAGCGCGAGGACTGGAACTTCGATCCCTTCGTGCTGACCGAGAAGGATGGCTGGCTATATGGCCGCGGCACCATCGACATGCTGGGCCAGGATTCGGCCATGCTGGCCTCGCTGCTGCGCCTCAAGAAAGAAGGCTTCGTTCCGGACCGCGACATCATCGTCGCATTTACCGCCGATGAAGAAGCGGGCGCGGTCGCCAACGGGGCGGACTTCCTGCTCGCCAAACACCGTGCGCTGGTCGACGCCAGCCTGGCGATCAACCCCGACGCCGGCGAAGCGGCGCTCAAGAACGGACGCAAGCTCTACCTGTCGGTGCAGTCGAGCGAGAAGGTCTATCTCACCTTCGGGCTGGAAGTGACGGACAAGGGCGGCCACAGCTCGCGCCCGACCGCCGGCAACCCGATCTATCGCCTGGCCAAGGGGCTCGATCGCCTGTCCGGCTTCGAATTTCCGGTCCACATGACGGCCACCACCAAACTCTATTTCGCCGGCCGCGCGGGACTCGAAAGCGGACAGACCAAGGCCGACATGCTGGCGGTGGCCGGCGCCAGGCCCTACCCGGCGGCGATCAAGCGATTGGCGCGCGAGGTCGAGACCAACATCATGTTGCGCACCACCTGCACCGTGACCGGGGTGGACGGCGGCCATGCCGAAAACGCGCTGCCGCAACGCGCGCGCGCCACCATCCAGTGCCGGCTGGTGCCGGGCGAGACGCAAGAGTCGGTCCGGCGCAGGCTGGCCAAGGTGCTGGCCGATCCGTCGATCGCGATCAGCGTGATCAATGCGGCCGTGCCGAGTCCGGAGTCGGCGCCCACCCCGGCGATTCTGAAAACACTGGGCGGGGTGATGCACGAGATGTGGCCGGGCGTGGCCGTCATCCCGAACATGTCGGCTGGCGCCAGCGATAACATCTACACCCGCGCCGCCGGCATCCCGACCTACGGCATCGACGGCATGTTCGATGACCTCGACGATAGCCGCGCCCACGGCCGCGACGAGCGCATCGGGGTCAAGGTGTACGATGAGGAACTGGAGTTCACCTACCGCCTGATGAAGGCCTTGAGCCAGATGAAATAAGGCGGGAACCTACATTCACCCTACGAAAAAGGAATAGGCGTCGTCCAGAATGTTCCGAACGCTTGCGAAACTGACGCTCGCTGCGGCGCTGCTCGCGGCACAATTGGCCGCGGCCGAGCCGACCCCCGCGGCCGACCATCACCAGCACCTGTTCAGCCCCGCCACCGCCACGCTGCTGGCCGTCAACAACGCCCCGCCGCAAGTCGTCACGGCGTCCGACCTGGTGGCGCTGCTCGACGCCGCCGGGATCCAGCGTGCGGTGTTGCTGTCGGTCGCCTATGTGTATGGCAGCCCGGCGCGCAGCATCGACGACGAGTACGCCAAGGTACGTGCCGAAAACGACTGGAACGGCTTCCAGGCGGCGCAGTATCCAGACCGGCTCATCGCATTTTGCAGTTTCAACCCGCTCAAGGATTACGCGCTCGACGAACTTGCGCGCTGCGCCCGCAATCCAAACCTGAAACACGGCATCAAGCTCCACTTCGGCAATTCCGACGTGCAACTGCAGAACCCGGTGCACGCCGCCAAGCTGCGCCAGGTATTCGGCGCGGCGAACGCGCAGCACATGGCGATCGTGGTGCACATGCGCGCGTCCATCTCGAAGCAGCGGCCGTATGGCGCCGCGCAGGCGCGGGTGTTTCTGGAGCAGCTGCTGCCGGCCGCGCCCGATATTCCGGTCCAGGTGGCGCACCTCGCGGGTACCGGCCCCGGCTACGATGACCCGCCGGCCGACGAAGCCATGGCGGTGCTGGCCGAGGCCGTCGAGCGGCATGACCCGCGCACCCGCCAGCTGTGGTTCGATGTCGCCTCCGTCGTCGACGCCAATATTGCACCGGCGAACGCCGCCAAAGTGGTGCGCCGCATTCGCCAGGTGGGCGTCGAACGGATACTATACGGGTCGGACTCGGCGCTGGGCGATAATCTCCGCCCGCGCGAAGGATGGGCCGCGTTCCGCCGGCTGCCGTTGACGGACGATGAGTTCGCGCGGATTGCCGGCAATCTGGCGCCCTACCTGAGCGGGCTGTCCGCGTACCCTGTTAATACATCGAAGGAATTGAAATGAAATGTGCATTGGTCGGCTCCCGTTACTTCGGCGCCTCGGTATTTGAAGCGCTGCGCAAGGAAGACGGCATCGAGTTCACCAGCGTGGTCGCGCCCAGCGCGGATGACCGGCTGGCCGTCGCAGGCCGTGCCGCCGGGCTCGCGGTGCACGTGCTGGAGAATCCCAGGTTCGTGCCGGGCGACGCGATCGCCGAAGGCACCGACCTGATCATCGCCGCGCACACGCATGCGCGCGTGAGCGACGAAGCGTTGGCGCGCTCGCGGTTGGGCGGCGTCGGCTACCACCCGTCGCTGTTGCCGCGCCACCGCGGCATCGCGGCGGTCGAATGGACGATCATGGAAGGCGACCCGATCGCCGGCGGTTCGGTGTATCACCTGGCCGACGGCTGGGACGCCGGCGCGATCGCGGCCCAGGACTGGTGCTTCGTCGCCAAGAACGAGACCGCGCGCGAACTGTGGGAGCGCGCGCTGGCACCGATGGGCATCGCGCTGCTGAGCAAGGTGGTGCATCATGCGCGCCTGCAGGGCCAGGTGCCCGCCTTTCCGCAGGACCCGCGCTATGCCAGCAAGGCGCCGATGATCCGCCGCTCGGTGGTACTGACCGAAGAGGTGTCGCACACCACGACCTCGCTGGTGGTGTCGATCGTCGGTCCGGACC
>DASRXO010000241.1:0-2046 GCA_035654095.1 Telluria sp. | reverse complement strand
AATTTGGCGATAGCGACAGGGTCCGGCGGCGCTGCTTTGTATCCAAATGTGAGCTGCCGAACATCGCGCTTTTCCCGTTTCGCTCCCTGCCCGCGCTGCCGCATCCCTCAGCTTTTGGTGCGAACATTGCCAAAAACGCTATACATGAACGAATTGGACAGCAATTGTAAAAAATATATGTTGCTTTCTCAGGAAAGCATTTAATCTTGCCTGTTGTTAATAGGCAGGCCTCATACTACAATCGATTGCGTGATCGGACTATCCGTCCGTCCATGCGGACCTAATTGTTCGAATCCAAACACAACAGGTATCGGAACTCGCTCTCATGTCATTTCTGTCCTCTGCCGCTCCCAAGCTCGCCCCGTGGAAAGTCTTGCTTGTCGATGATGAGCCCGATATCCACGACATCACCAAGCTGACCCTGAGCCGCTTCCGCCTCGATGGCCGCGCGCTGACCTTCCTGCATGCTTACAGCGGCGCGGAAGCGAAGGAAGTGCTGGCGCGCGAGACCGACATCGCGCTGGTGTTCCTCGACGTGGTGATGGAAAAGGAAGACAGCGGCCTCGAGGTGGCGCGCTGGATGCGCCAGGACCAGGACAACCAGTTCACCCGCATCGTGCTGCGCACCGGCCAGCCGGGCCAGGCGCCGGAAGAGCGCGTGATCGTCAATTACGACATCAACGACTACAAGGAAAAGACCGAGCTCGATCGCACCAAGCTGTTCACCACCACCTTCGCCGCCCTGCGCGCCTATCGCGACATCATGAAGGTCGAAGACGCGCGCCGCGCCCAGCACAGCTACCGCGAGGGCCTGGAACGGGTGATCGCCGCCTCGGCCCATATTTTCCAGCAGCGCAACCTGAAGGACTTCGCCAGCGGCTTGCTGCAGCAGGTCGTGGCGCTGTTGCGGCTCGAGCAGAGCATGCTGCTGCGGCTGGCCGGCGCCAGCGTGATCACCGGCGAGACCGAATACGAGATCCTGGCCCAGATCGGCGACCTCGGCAGCGAGGTGATCACCCCCGAACTGATCGCCCAGCTCGACGACGCGCGCAGCAACCGCATCTCGCGCCTGCATGGCGACACCTATGTCGGCTACTTCCCCAACAGCAGCGGCAAGGCCTCGCTGCTGGTGCTCAAGGGGGTCGAAGAGATTTCGGAAATCGACGCCCAGCTGCTCGAGGTGTTCTGCTCGGGCGTGGCGATCGCCTTCGACAATATCCTGCTCACGCAAGAGATCACCGATACTCAGGCCGAGCTGATCCTGCGGCTGGGCGACGTGGTCGAGTCGCGTTCGAACGAGGCCGGCAACCACGTGCGGCGCATGTCGCAGATCTGCCATTTGCTGGCGCTGGCCTCGGGCCTGCCGGAAGACGAGACCGCGGTGCTGATGCACGCGGCGCCGATGCACGACATCGGCAAGATCGCCACGCCGGACGCGGTGCTGCTCAAGCCCGGCAAGCTCAACGACGCCGAATGGGAAATCATGAAGCAGCATCCGGCGGTCGGGCTATCGATCCTGGACGGCTCGCAGCGGCCCATCCTCAAGGCGGCCGCGGTGATCGCGCACCAGCACCACGAAAAGTATGACGGCAGCGGCTATCCGCAGGGACTGAAGGGGCTGGACATCCACCTGTACGCACGCATCGTGGCGGTGGCCGACGTGTTCGACGCCCTGAGCCACAAGCGCTGCTACAAGGAAGCCTGGCCGATAGACCGGGTCACCGCTCACCTGCGCGACGTGGCGGGCCACCATCTCGACCCGGTGTACGTCGAACTGCTGATCCAGAATATGGACAAGGCGGTCGACATCAACCGCCGCTGGCCGGACTAGCCGTCAGGCGGCGGCTTTTTCGGCGCGCCGGCTGCGCGGGAAGCGCAGGTGGTAGTGCAAGCCCTGCCCCGGCTTGCTGCTCACCTTCACCGTGCCGCCCAGGGCCCCCGTCACCAGGTTGTACAGGATGTGCGCCCCCAAGCCGCTGCCCCCGCTGCCGCGCTTGGTCGTGAAGAAGGGGTCGAACAGCTTGCCCAGCGTGTCCTTGTCCATGC
>DASRXO010000240.1:0-8275 GCA_035654095.1 Telluria sp. | reverse complement strand
CGTTTGCGGCACAAGGCGGTGCGGCGCTCAACGGCGCCGGTTGGGAAGCCGTGGCAGGCCGGGCTATACTATCGAACGTGGCAACCCAGGGCGTGGGAATCGCCACTGGCTTGCAGCATAGCTTCGACTGGCGCGGCGTTGCCTCCGCCGGCGCGGGAGCTGCTGTTGGCTCGGCGGTGGGCAAAGCCCTGGAAGGCGGCGATTTGCTGACTCAAGCTTTTGGGGACGGTGCCGCCCGCAACATCGCGGCGGCGTCGATCAGCGGCTTTACGGCAGGGACCACGACCGCCGTCCTGCGCGGCGGCAGGGTCAGCGTGCAGCAGATCGCCACAGATGCATTCGGCAACGCGCTTGGACAGAGCCTAGCAATGTCAATGCAGCCGGGATCGAAAGCGTCGGTCGACGCTTCAGGCGCGAGTGCGGGACCAATGTCGAAGGCACAGGCTGAACGCGCGCAATATGGCGGCATGAGCCAGCATGAGGTACTCCAGGGAGAGAACGACTGGCTTGGCTCTCTCGGGCCTTACACTGGCGAAATGGGCTCACCCAATGGTGATGATTCGGCATTCCGCGCACTGGACGCATCGATAAGGGATTCCGTGATTCCCAAGGTGCCGGTTCCCGAAAACTTGTTGTCGGCCGAGCAAAAGGTAGAGTCGTTGTTTGGTCTTACTCCGCGAAATTGGCCAACGCCGCAGCAACAGCCGGAGTCGGCCTATACGCCGATGCGTTCAGTCCTTGGCGATGCCTACCGCGCTTCCATGCGAGAAGCTTTTGACTCAAATAATTCTTGGGGAACGAGAACGGGATACGGAGCGTCGGCTTTGATCGTGGCGATTCCAGGGTTGTTTAATGATGCAGCACGTGACATATTGAACGCGCCCGGAAATATTTACGGAGGATCAAAACGCATGGCGGCAGGATGGTCAGCCAATGACCCTTATGCTTTTTCCAATGGACTGATGCAAACTAGCCTAGGAATTCTTGGTGCTGCTGGGGCTGGTAGCGTTGTAAAGAATGGGCTGTTGGTAAATCAAGGAATGGGAGCTTTTTCCTCTAGCAAAGCATATGCGCGAACAACATATGAGGCAAGTAACACGTTGACCATTAGAGTTCCCGTTTCCACCATGCTTCCCGATGGTACAATCCTGAACGCTACAGCCACTCCAGCAAGAATTCTGGTGGGAGATCCCAATAACGTAGCGATTATTGGGCGTAGCATGGATGCGGTCAATGGCTATGCAGCAGCATTGCGGGCTCAAGGGATTGATCCTTATTTATTCTCTAGCTCGCTGGACGCGGGAATGACAGTTCCGACTATTGCTAGACAGGAATTTTCTGCACTTTCTCGCGTGTACAACGGCACAATTCCAGATTCCGCTTTGCTAAATACGAAAATGTTTCAAACTAATGAAGCTTGGGCTCAATTACTGAAGAATCAAAATTATACGGTGATTGATTTGGGTAATCCATTCAACAATTCAAAGTCAAGCCTGTTTTTCAATGTCGAGCAAAAGATAATTTTTGGAGAAACGAAATAATGACCTCGCTTTCTTTTGATGCTGAAATTTTTGGCGCAATAATTAGAGATGTTTTCGATTATCTTCCCGACAAGGGATTTCAATTTTCAGCGGTATCGCTGAAGCATACTGATGCGATTGGTGATTATGCTGAAATGCTAGTATCACAGCAACATATCGGAAGAAGTATTCTATTTATGTACATTCCGCCAATAATACATCCAGAGGGAATCTCCGTTTTTCTACAAAATGACTCTGGCGATACGTTTTCTATTGATGATTTTCTAGCATACAAGAAAATTAACTATCAATTAGATAGCTCATTAAGATTGACATCTTACACAGGCTCGACAGAGGATAAATTTAAAGGATTGCTTAGCGCCTCTAGCCAAATTATTCTTCAATATTTAGATGGGTACCTATTTGGCAAGCAGTGGGAACCTATTCCCATCCAATGGGGTGATTTAAAGTAGTCGTTGGAAAATACGAAACGGATTGCCACAGATGCGTTCGGCAATGCAATCGGTAGTAGTCTCGCTGCTAGCATGCAGCCATCGACCACTTACGGCGCAGCTTTTGCTGAGGATAGCGCTGCCCGCAGAGCGATGAGTCCGTTGACCAACGGTGGAGCTGGATTGCCAGGCGAGCCGGACTATTCGGATATGGGCAAACGAAATTCGAACTTGCTGGGTACCCCTGATTATTCATCCGTTGACGAGACGTTTGCGGAAAATCATGCACGGCTTACCGCTGAGAATACCTATATTCCGCAGGTGGTCATTACCGGCGAACGGATGACGCCTGCGCAAAAAGAAGCATCGCTTGCCGAGGAGCGAATGCTCACGCAGTATGGCAGCCGCGCAGCCTGGGAAACCGCACAATTCTTCAAAGGGGCAAAGGATTCGGTTACGTCGATTCCAGGGGCGATTGCGGGGGCCGCCAAGGGCGCGTATGGCCTTGCGACTGGTGATCCTGCCATGTTGATGCGGGCATCACAAGCTTGGAACCGGTTATCGTCTATGACCGTAGGGGGTATGATCGATGCAGCGGGCCGTGGTATTGTTGCCAGTAGTCCCCTTGGTATCGCAACGCCCTTCGCAAGCGGCGACCCCTATTCTGCCGGTGGACGAGCTGGGATGGCTGTTCTTGGTGTGGCGGTTCCGGTGGCGGGACGTTTTGGAATGGATGGGCTGGAGGCCGTAGGTAAGATTGGGGCAAGTAATGTAGCTGGCGATGCGCTTCGCTACGAGAACTATTGGGATAAGTTAGGCGGGACACCTGGATCACTCAATGATAGATCAGCACGTGCTTGGTATTTATCGGAGGCCGCTTATGTCACATTCCCTGATGGATATATCGGGGTGTACTCGTCTAAAGATGGGCCAGTTTTATTCGTAAATAATAAAAAATATTTATTTACTGATCAATCATGGAAAATTTCCGTTCGCGAAGGGTCGGTAAATAATAAAGTTCGCCTTTCTGCTTTAAATCAATCGGACATCGAGTTTGAGTATTCAAAACCAGTTCTTGATGTGTTGGACCCTTGGTCGGAAAAACAGTTTGATGATTTTTATATTTGGTTATCCCAAAAACGAGATAACCGCGAATTTATAGGAATGTGGACCGATAAAAATTAATTTTCCTGAAACCGATTCAACGTCGATTAGATTGCCGTAGATGCGTTTGGCAATGCGCTGGGGTCCTCTCTCGCCTCGACCAGTTGGAATTCGTCGCAACAAGCTGATGAACAATCTCCACGTGACCTGCATATGGGCTGGGACGTAGGGCCGGAGGAGGATGATCCTAGCGCGCATGGACCTAACCCCAACGCGAGCAGCCGGGGCGGTAGTGGATCACAGAATGATCCGAGGGATTACCACAATTGGTCTATTTCCGATGGCGGCGGCAAGTTGGCGCCTAATCCGAATGCGGCTGACTATCCGGCTGATCGCATTTTGGAGGGTACCCAGTACACCAAACAGATGTACATGGGAAAAGATGGCGGTTCTTATCCTGTCATCCAGACTGCTGACGGCAGCGTCTTGGCATATCCGAGCAATTCGGCGCCAACTGACATGCAGACCGTTGTTATCACTGGACAACGCTTCTCGCTTGATCAGCACCTTGATCTTGATGTGGCAGACCAGATCGCGCGCAACAATGCTCAGCTAGATCAGAACTTGCAAGCACTTGCTCAGAATCTGCAAGCGAACCCGGTGGAGTTCCAGATTGCACCTACGCAGACGCAGGCAGCCACACAGAGTTATCTGAATGCCGTCGGTGCTAATCCATACGTCAGCGAAACATTTGGCGTGCAGAGTCTGCCTGGAACCATTGATGGTACAAAAGATCTCGTGACTGGTGCCGTAGCCGCCTATAGCGCTCGCAATCTACGGATCACTTACGTTTCGCCTCAGGCAAACGGAGCTGGGGCTGTGATCACGACAAACCGGAATCCTGCAAATGGGGCACCCCGCGTGACGGTGAATTATGGCGTAACTCAACCCAGTACATTGGCGCGTCTGGGCGTTGCGACGGCTGGTGTTATGAAGAAAGCCCCTGTCTTGTCTTTGGTTGGCACCACACTGGAGTACGGGGCTTATCATTACGCAGGATTGAACAAGAACTCGTATGGTGACAGCAGGTACACCTTCGCCGCTGATGCAACGCTTGACGCCGGCAAGTCAGTTGCTGCCGGCGCGTTTGGAGTCGGCGCTGGTGTACTGTCTTCCGTACTGGTTGGCGCTGCCGGTGGTAGCATTGTTCCGGGCCTTGGCACTGTTGTCGGTGCTGTCGTCGGCCTCGGTGCAGGCACTTGGGCGGCTGCCCAGTTTGAGAACCAGGTCTACACGAGAGCCAACGCTCGCCAGAATTTCTCCGAATATCTCCAAAGGCAATTTAAATGAGTTTTGAAGACGAAAAGTTCTTTGGTAGTTGGGGCGCCATGTTCTTCGCGTTCCTTGTCTTGGTGAATTTTGAACCCGTACCAGATTTCAGATGGATCGAATTTCTATCCGTTGAAACTGCACTTGGTTTGTATGGATTCTTGAGGTTCAGGAAAGAAGGACGACCAAGTCGTGCCTTCTACCTGTGGGGGCTATTGCTTTGGTCGTCGCTTTTCGCCACCTATTCCTCGTTCGCTCTGTTTCTTCTTGGCCGTTCATTCGGAGAGATGTGGTTATGGCTTCTCATCCCAGTTTGGCTGCTACTGTCCTTCCTTTTTGTTCGGACCTCAATGCACTGGAAGGATGGGAGTACGCAATCAAACACTAGAGTGATGTCGTGGGTGATCGCAGTTGGCGTTGGCTTCTCTGGCGCTTTGATGTTCTACATTTCCCAGAAGGTGCTCATGTTCGCAATCACAATGACGCTGGATATCTTGTTGTCATTCGTGATGATTTGTGGCGTTACCTTGTGGCTTCGGCGCCTAATAAAACCGAGTCGCGCAGCAATCTGATCCGCTGATTTGGTACGCTGCAGCGGCCTTGGTATTTCCAAGGTTTCGCGCTTGATCTGATTCAATGCAGGATAGGCTTTCGCCGTTATTTGTAATACAAGGTGTTGGCGCCGACCTGGGTTACTGTTCCAGCGCGTATAGAAATCCCTGTACGAAAGCGACCCGGCGCGCATCGGCCGCCAGATTGCCGTGTTCTGCGGTCCTGGCCAATGCCAGTTCGGGCGTCGCTGCGTCCTCCGGCTGCGCTGCCGCCTCTCCCTTCATGTACGCCAGATCGGCTGCTGACATCAACATTGCTTTCTCCCCTTCATCATCACAAAACCATTGCCGCAGCCGCCTCAAATGGGTTGGCCCGGCAGTCCTAAATCCATGCACCGTTTCATCCACTAAACCATACACGATTGTAAACGCTGCCCACCCAACCAATGGCAGGACAGGATGAGTGAGAAGCGTACGGACGCGGCGAGCCGCGCCCGTATGCCGCGGCCAGGCGTTCGGTGGCTTTGCCCCCATCACGCTTGGCAGCTCTTCCATGAACTCAGGGTGCCGCCCCGAGACTTGGCCGTGTCATTGACCGCCTGCCTGGTGGTGAACAAAACGATTACAAAACGGTGCCAGCCGGTGAACTGCACCTGGGTGACCGCGTGCGCCTTGCGCAGCGCGGCAATGCGCGCGCCCAGTTCAATGAAAAACTCGCGTCGTGACCAAGTCCCCCTTAGAGAAATCGCAAGACGTCTTGGGATCTCAAGAAATACCATCCGGCGCTACCTGCGCTCGGAAACCACAGAGCCGTCCTACGCGGACACGCTCACCCAGCGCAATCGACAAATACACTTTCCAGCCATTGGGGTTGCCAAAAACCGAGCCGGCCAAATCACGCAAGCTGCGGGGCACTTTGAAGGGGCTTCATGAAGACCTAAAGGATTGGGCTTTGTGAGGGGTTTTACGCCGGAATTGCGGCGTTCGCAAGGGCATGGCGGGCCGGTCAAACTGACAGTGTCAACGCAGCAAGCAAACGAACAGTGAACCGCCAATCCCTCTTGATTCTCAGTTCGCGTCAACGGGAAGGCAAGGTACCCAGTGATTTGTCTAAATGTTTAGCTATGTTTTACAATTTCGTACAATTTGTCTTTTTGAAATGCATTTAAGATAATTTGGTGTTAAGATTATTTACAGAAACAATGTATTCTTGAAACATTTGTACATCGCGACGGGGAGTTGTATGGATATCATGGCAATTGCGGCAGAGGGAATGCGGGGCGATCTTGCGCGGCTGGATAGCATCAGCCATAACGTGGCCAACGTGCTTACCCCCGGTTTCAAGCGCCAGATCGCGATGCCCGGCGCGTTCGATGCCCAGGTCGCGGCGGCCGCGACTGGTGCGACCGGCCAGGCGCGCAAGCTCATCGATCCGTCGGCCGGCCCCTTGCGCTACACGGGCGTCCCTACCGACGTGGCGATCGAAGGCGACGGCTTCTTCGAGCTCGCCACCCCCAACGGTCCCGCCTACACGCGTCAGGGCAGCTTCAATCTCGATGCCCAAGGCCGCCTGGTGGGCTCCCAAGGCATGCCGGTGATGGGGGAGGGCGGTGAGATCCGCCTGACCAACGCGCCGTTCACAATCGCCGCCAACGGCGACATCAGTCAGGACGGCCACATTGCCGGCCGCCTCAAGCTGACCAATTTTGACAATGCCGCGGCGATGCTCGCCAGCGGTGCCGGTATGTACTTGCCCGGCGAGGCGCGCGCGAGCCTCGCCGGGCAAGTACATACCGGCCGCTCGGCCGGCGTGCTGCGGGTCGGGTTTGTCGAAGGCTCGAACGTCAGCACGCCGCAGGAAATGGTGCGGCTGACCGAAACCGTGCGCCACTTCGAATCGCTACAAAAACTTGTTCAAGGCTACGACGACAGCCTCGAAAAAACCATACGCAAGCTAGGGGACTTCTAATTCCATGAATGATTCGCTTTACATTGCCGCGACCGGCATGCACATGCAGCAAAAAGGCGTGGATACGATCGCCAACAACCTCGCTAACGTCAACACGCCGGGCTTCAAGCGAGGTCGCGTGACCTTTGAAGACCTGGTCTATCGCGACTTGAGCGGCGCCCCGGCCTCGCTCGACAGCGGTAGCGCGCCGCGCCTGCTGCAAGGCAGCGGCGTCGGCCTGGCGTCGATCTTCAAGTCGTTCGCGGCCGGCGAGTTGCAGAAGACCGATGGCCCGTTGGACCTGGCGATCCAGGGCGACGGCTTCCTCGAGGTCGTCGGCGCCGATGGCGCGCCCGCGTTCACGCGCGGCGGCGGCATGATGGTCGACAAGGATGGCTTCCTGGCGAGCGCCGGCGGCTTGCCGCTTAAGCCTGCCATTCACATCGGCCTGGACGCCAAGCAGATCACGATCAAGCCTGATGGCCACGTGCTTGTGCGCACCACGGACCAGGGCGACGCGCTCGACGTCGGCCGCATCGATCTGGTGCACTTCACCGACAGCAGCGGCCTTGCGGCGCTCGGCGCGAACCTGTACAAGACTTCGGACCGCTCGGGCGACGCCATCGTCGGTCACCCGGGCGAAGACGGCGTGGGCACGCTGGCGCAGGGCTTTGTCGAGGCATCGAACGTGAACCTGGTCGAAGAGATGGTGAATCTGATGGTGGCCCAGCGCGCGTACGAAAGCAGCGTAAAGGTCATCCAGGCATCCGACGAAATGCTCGCGATGAGTAACAACCTCCGAAAATAAGTCAGAGCCATGTTCCCGCGTTTCCTCCTTGCGCTGGCGGCGTCGGCGTTGCTGTGCGGCGCCGCCGCGCCGGCCAGCCACGGCGTTGCCATTGAATTGCTGCCCGAAGTTGTGCTCGACCAGCCGCACATCGCGCTGGCCGACGTCGCCTATGTGCACGCCGAACAGGCCGACAGCGCGGCGCTCGCTCATGTCGACCTCGGCAGCGTGCCGCGCGTCGGCTATGTCGAGCGCTTCGACCGCGCCCAGCTCGAAACGGCAATCCGCCAGCAAACCGGCATGCGCGCGCCGGCGCTGCACTGGAGCGGCGCGGCGGCCGTCGCCGTGCGCACCAAGACCCATCCGATGCTCGCACAGGCCCTCGTTGACGCGGCGCTGGCTGCCGTCAACGCCGAATTCACGCGCCGCCACCTACACGCCGAGGCCAGCGTAACGACGCCGCCGGGCGACATCGAACTGCCCGCCGGCGACTGGCAACTGCGCGCCCGCAGCCTGCACGATACGGCCGTCGGCGCGCGTCTGCCGGTCTGGATCGACGTGCTCGTTGACGGCACACCTTACCG
>DASRXO010000239.1:0-8596 GCA_035654095.1 Telluria sp. | reverse complement strand
GATCGGGCGATTTCGAGGGCTGCGGCCTGGCCGTCGACGCCGTGTCGAGCATCCAGCGCGGTCCCGGCAATGTCTGCGTGGCCGGCGCGATCAAGAAATTCGAGGCCGAGGTGCACGGCTCGGGCGACCTGTCGGCCAGCGGCCTGCAATCGCAAAACGCGCGCGTGCTGATGACCGGTCCGGGCGGCGTCAAACTGACCGGCAGCAGCGCGCTGCTGCACGCGGAGATCAGCGGACCAGGCGACCTCGAAGCCGGCGCCCTCAAAGTCGGGAACGCCATCGTGCGCAGCCGCGGACCGGGCGGCGTGCAACTGTCCACCGTGACCGATACACTGGACGCCGAACTGCGCGGCTCGGGCGAACTCTCGGCCACGCTGGCCGGCAAGCGCCTGCTGTTGAAGATGGGCGGTCCGGCCGGCGTGCGCATCGACGGCACGGTGGACCTGGTCGACGCGCAGCTGACCGGCTCCGGCAGCCTCGATGCGCGCCACCTGCTGGCCGGACAGGCCGAGGTGGTGGTGCGCGGTCCCGGCAATGCGGTCGTCAACGTCAAGTCGAAAGGCGATGCGAAGACCGCCATGCTGGAGAAGTCGCGCGTGGTCACCATCGATCGCAGCGGCGCACACTAGCAGCACGACCAAGGCCCGCTGAAAAAAACGCGGGCCGCAATTTTTGGCCACCTCCTTGTGATACTGTACTGCGGCACAGCGCGGCATACGCATCGCGCTGTATTGACATCGCAGCCCTCACAAGGACGACCACATGAACACACGCATCGCTTTCGCGCTCGCGCTGGCAATCGCCGGCTCGGTCCACGCCCAAGACACCGCGGCGCCGCCCAAGTATCCCGCCTACCCTTCCGAAACCCCGGCCGAATTCGCCGGCCCCACCGACAGCTTCAACTACGTCAAGCGCAACGTCATGATTCCGATGCGCGACGGCGTCAAGCTGAATACGGTGATCATCATCCCGCGCAACGCGAAAGGCGCGCCGATCCTGCTCACCCGCACGCCCTACAATGCGGAAGAACTGACCAGCCATGCACCGAGCTCGGACCTCGGCACCATCCTGCAAGGCTACGACAATGCGACCGACGTGATCGTCGACGGCGGCTACATCCGCGTGGTGCAGGACGTGCGCGGCAAGTACGGTTCGGAAGGCGATTACGTGATGAACCGCCCGCTCGCCGGTCCGCTCAATCCGACCCCGGTCGACCACTCGACCGACACCTGGGATACCATCGAGTGGCTGACCAAGAACCTGCCTGAATCGAACGGCAAGGTCGGCATCATCGGCATTTCCTACGACGGCTTCCTGCCGCTGATGGCGCTGGTGAATCCGCATCCGGCGCTGAAGGTCGCGGTGCCGATGAACCCGATGGTCGACGGCTGGATGGGCGACGACTGGTTCCATAACGGCGCCTTCCGCGAACACAATCTGTCGTATGTGCTCGAGCAGGTCGTCACGCGCAAGAACGAGGCCAAATGGTTCACCAGTAATTACGACGACTACGACATGTATATGCGCGCCGGTTCGGCCGGCGAGCTGGGACGCCAGCGCGGCGCGGAGCAAAGCGGCTTCTGGCGCAAGCTCATCGCGCATCCGGCCTACGACGAGTTCTGGACCAACCAGGCGATGGACAAGATCCTCGCCGCCCAGCCGCTCAAGGTGCCGACCATGCTGGTGCACAGCCTGTGGGACGCCGAGGATATCTACGGCGCGATCGCGGTCTACAAGGCGATCAAGCCGAAGGACACCAACAACGACAAGGTGTTCCTGGTGCTGGGACCATGGGTGCACGGCGGCGGCATCGGCGAGGGCAGCACGCTGGGCGCGCTCAAGTTCGGCAGCGACACCGCGCTGCACTTCCGCCAGGAGATCCTGCGTCCCTTCCTCGACCGCTACCTGAAGGACGGCGCGCCGCAGGGCCAGGTGGCAGCCGTGTCGGCGTTCGAGACCGGCACCAACAAGTGGCGCAGCCTGGCCGCATGGCCGAGCGGCTGCAACAGCGGTTGCGCGATCAAGCCGGCCGCGCTGCGCCTGACCGCGGGCCAGAAGCTGGCCTTCAACGCGGCCGTCAACGATGCGGCCTACGACGAATACGTGTCGGATCCGGCCAAGCCGGTGCCGTACCGCGCGCGCCCGATCCCGCAGCAAGGCTACGACGAGGCGAAAGGCCAGACCTGGCCGCGCTGGCTGGCCGACGACCAGCGTGAAGCCTCGGGCCGCACCGACGTGCTGACGTTCACCTCCGAGGTCTTGAGCGCGCCGGTCAAGATCAGCGGCCAGCCGATCGCCAACCTGATGGCGTCGACCAGCGGCACCGATTCGGACTGGGTGGTCAAGGTGATCGACCTGTATCCCGACCAGGTAGCCAGCCAGCCGCAGATGGGCGGCTACCAGTTGATGGTCTCGGCCGACATCTTCCGCGGCCGCTATCGCGAGGGCTTCGCGACGGCCAAGCCGATCGCGGCCAACAAGCCGCTGCTGTACCGCTTCGCGCTGCCGACCGCGAACCACGTGTTCCTGCCGGGTCACCGCATCATGGTGCAGGTGCAGTCCAGCTGGTTCCCGCTGTACGACCGCAACCCGCAAACCTTCGTGCCCAATATCTTCTGGGCCAAGCCGGGCGACTACAAGAAGGCCACCCAGCGCGTCTACCACAGCAGCTTCATCGACATGCCGGTGGTCGAGGCGAAGTAAGCGCTGTCGTTCCCGCGCAGGCGGGAACCCATACTCAGCATGGGTTCCGCTTGCGCGGGAACGACGTCGGAGCATAGTAAATTGGCACTATCGCCGCACCAAAACAATACCATTCCCCGTTTTTCACAATTCCCTTATATAACAATCACTTAACTTCACACCGGCAAGCCGCTCGGCAATGCCAATTCAGAAAATTACAATACCACTTAAATACCTGTTGACAAGCTGGTTTTGCAACCCTATAGTGCCCTGACCTCTCCGGCAGTTCTGAACCAAAAAAAGCAACCATGATCGAATATCTCATCGGCGTCGATGGCGGTGGAACCGGCACTCGCGTGCGGCTCGCACACGCCGGCGGCGCCGAAATCGCCCAAGCCAGCGGCGGCCCATCCGGCCTCGCGCTCGGCATCGGCAAGGCCTGGACTGCGATCGACGACGCCGTGGCCCAGGCCTGCGCCGGCGCCGGCGTCGCCCGGCCGCCGATGGCCAATACGGCGATCGGCCTGGGCCTGGCCGGCGTCCACAACAAGCAATGGGCCGCCGAATTCGTCGCGGCCAATCCCGGCTACGCCGCCATCGCGCTCGAACACGACGGCTTCACCACGCTGCTGGGCGCGCACCAGGGCCGGCCGGGCATCATCGTCGCGATCGGCACCGGCAGCGTGGGCGAGGGCCTGCTGGCCAACGGCGAACGGCGCGAAGTGGGCGGCTGGGGTTTCCCGGCCGGCGACGAGGCGAGCGGCGGCTGGATCGGCCTGCGCGCCATCAACCACATCGAGCAGGTAATCGACGGCCGCAGGCCGGCCAGCGCCTTCGCCCAAGCCGTGATCGACGCCTGCGGCGGCAAGCGCGACGCGATCCAGGTCTGGCTCGGCAGCGCCACCCAGACCAGCTACGCCAGCCTGGCGCCGATCGTGGTCGCGCATGCCGAGTCCAACCCCACCGCGCGCGCGATCCTGGCCGACGCCGGCCAGGAAGTGGCGAACATCGCGGCCGCGCTCGACCCCTCGGGCACCCTGCCGCTGGCCCTGTGCGGGGGCCTTGGCGCGCCGCTGCGCGCCTTCCTGCCTCCCGACCTCCTGGCGCGCAGCGTGGCGCCGCAAGGCGATGCCGCCAGCGGCGCACTGCGCATGATCGAACTGCACCTGAAGAAAGCCGGCAATGCTATCCCAGCTCAGTGATTTCAAACCCGACGCCGACAGCGTCACCCCGCTCTATATGCAGCTGGCGAACAAGCTGTCGGCCGGGATCACCAGCGGCGACTGGCGTGCCAACGAGGCGTTGCCGTCCGAGCGCATGCTGTCGGACATGCTGGACATCTCGCGCGTCACCGCGCGCAAGGCGATCGACATGCTGTGCGAACGCGGCATGCTCACGCGCCGGCGCGGCTCGGGCACCTACATCACGCCGAAGCTGGAGCAGCCGCTGTCGCGCCTGACCAGCTTTTCGGAAGAGCTGAGCCAGCGCGGCTTCACCGCCGGCTCGCGCTGGCTGGAGCGCGAAACCGGCATCGCCGCGCCGCTCGAACTACTCTCGCTCGGCCTCTCGCCGAACATGCCGGTGGTGCGCCTGAAGCGCCTGCGCACCGCCGACGAGGTGGTGATGGCGATCGAGACCACCACCATCCCGGCGATCCACATGCCCGACCCGTACGGCGTGACCGATTCGCTGTACGGCTACCTGGAAGCGCGCGGCGCCATCCCGATGCGCGCCTTGCAGCATATACGCGCGGTCAATGCGAGCCCTGAACAGGCGCGCCTCGCCGGCCTCGCGCCGGGTGCGGCGATGCTGCACATTACCCGCGTAAGTTACCTTGAAAGCGGCGCTGCGGTGGAGCTGACCCACTCGTACTGTCGCAGTGATTATTATGAATTCGTAGCGGAGTCTCGCCGATGAGCGATGCAATCAATGGCAATATCCTGACACCGGGCGGCTGGGTGCACGGTTCGATCGGCTTCGCCGGCCGGATCGGCGCGATCAGCGGCAGCGCGGCCGATCCATCCACCAATGCCGACAACTACATCCTGCCCGGCTTCATCGACCTGCACGTGCACGGCGGCGGCGGCAAGGACATCATGGAAGGCGGCGACGCGCCCCACGTGATCGCCGCGATGCACGCCAAGCACGGCACCACCAGCCTGCTGGCCACCACCATGACCGCGCCGCCGAACGAAATCATCGCGGCGCTGAAGGCCATCGGCGCGGCCTGCGCCCAGCGCCGGCCGGGCGCGGCCCACATCCTCGGCGTGCACCTCGAAGGTCCCTACATCAACTCCGGCAAGCTGGGGGCGCAGCCGAACTACGCGCGCGCCGCCACGCTGGCCGAAGTGCAGCAGCTCGGCACCTACGCGCCGATGCGCCTGATCACGGTGGCGCCCGAAATCGCCGGCCACCTGCGCCTCGTGAAGGAACTGGCGGACGCCGGCATCCGGGTCCAGATCGGCCACACCCTCGGCTCCTACGAAGACGGCGTGGCCGCGCTCGAACACGGCGCGGCCGGCTTCACCCATCTGTTCAACGCGATGAGCGGGCTGCATCACCGCGAACCCGGCATGGTCGGCGCGGCGCTCGCGCATGCCCAGTACGCCGAGCTGATTCCCGACCTGCTGCACGTGCATCCGGGCGCGATCAAGGCCGCGCTGCGCGCGATTCCGCACCTGTACTGCGTGACCGACTCGACCGCCGCCACCGGCATGCCGGATGGCGACTACATGCTGGGCCGCCACCGCGTCCAGAAGTGCATGGGCGGCGTGCGCCTGCCGGACGGCACCCTGGCCGGCAGCACCCTGACCATGGACCAGGCGCTGCGCAACCTGGTCGGCCTCGGCCTCGACCTGGCCGACGCCTCGAAGCGGGTGTCGACCTATGCCGCCGACTACCTGGGCGAAACCGAACGCGGGCGCTTGGCCGCCGGCTGCTACGCCGACCTGGTGGTGCTCGACCGCGAACTGAAAATCAAAGCTGTGTATATCGAAGGAGAATTGTGTGACCTCACTGATGCTTAAGGAGGCCTTGTCCGCCGCGGAGTGCGTCGCCCTGCAGTTGGCCAGCGACACGGATCGCTACGCGGAGCTTGGCCGCAAACTGAGGTCGACCCCGTTCAACACCGCGCTTACCGTGGCGCGCGGCAGTTCCGACCATGCGGCCAACTACTGCGCCTACCTGATCATGGCGCGCATGGGCCGCATCGTGGCCTCGCTGCCGATGTCGCTGGTGACGCTGTACAAATCGCCGCTGGTCACGCGCGACACCCTGACCATCGCGATCTCGCAATCGGGCCAGAGTCCGGACGTGGTCGAGCCGATCCGCTACTTCCGCGACGGCGGCGCCACCACCGTCGCGCTGGTCAACGACACCGCCTCGCCGCTGGCCCAGGCGGCCGAATGGGCGATGCCGCTGCACGCCGGCACCGAACAGAGCGTGGCCGCGACCAAGAGCTTCATCACCAGCCTGGTGGCCGGCGCGCGCCTGGTCGCGCAATGGCAGAACGACCCGGACCTGCTGGAGGGCCTGGCCGCCCTGCCCGACGCCTTGCGCGCCGCGGCGAGCGCCGACTGGTCGGCCGCGCTCGAGGTGCTGACCCCGGCCCGCAACATCATGGTGGTCGGGCGCGGCATCAGCTTCCCGATCGCGCTCGAATCGGCGCTCAAGTTCAAGGAGACCTCGGCACTGCAGGCCGAAGCCTTCAGCGGCGCCGAGATCAAGCACGGCCCGATGGCGCTGATCGAAGACGGCTATCCGCTGCTGATCTTCGCCACCCGCGGCCCGACCCAGGCCGGCCTGGTGCAGCTGGCGAGCGAGATGCGCGGCCGCGGCGCGCGCGTGCTGCTGGCCGCGCCGGCCGACATCGCCGAACGCGACCTGACCCTGCCGGTCGCCGCCACGCCCGACCTCGACCCGATCGTCGCGGTGCAAGCCTTCTACGTGATGGCAGCCCACCTGTCGAAAGCGCGCGGCCTCGATCCGGACCGCCCGCGCCACCTGAGCAAAGTCACCAAGACCAACTGAGCGCTGCCCGCCATCGATGAAGATCAAGACACTGCTGACCGCATCGATGGCATTCGGCTTCGCCGCCTCGGCTTGGGCGGCCGACACGAACATCGAATTCTGGACCTTCTCGATGAAGCCCAAGTTCACCCCTTACTTCGAGTCGGTGGTGCGCGATTACGAGGCCGGCAATCCGGGCGTGAAGGTCGAGTGGATCGATTTTCCGTGGGACGTGATCCAGACCAAGCTGGTGACCCGCATCGTGGCCGGCACGCCGCCGGCGCTGGTCAACCTGAACGTGCCGTGGGCCGACGAACTGGCGCGCGACGGCCTGCTGACGCCGGTCGATGCGCTGATGGGCGACGCCAGGGCCGCCTACATCCCGAGCGCGCTGGAAGACCTGCGCTTCAAGGGCAAGACCTACGGCTTCCCGATGTACAGCAACGTCGCCGTCATCGCCTACAACACCGCCATCTTCAAGGACGCCGGCCTGACCCGCGCTCCGCGCGACCTCGACGAGCAGCTCGCCTTCGCGCGCCAGATCGCGGCGCGCACCGGCAAGGCCGGCATCGCGCCCGCGCTGTCGAAGATCGACGGCTTGTTCATGCAGCAGGGCCTGGCCGTGATCGCGAACGGCAAGGCGGTGTTCAACTCGGCGCAGCATGTGGCGCTGGTGCGCAAGCTGGCCGCGACCTACCAAGCCGGCGGCCTGCTCAAGGACAGCCTGTTCGCCGAGGATAACTTCCCGGCCGTGATCGACGCCTACAAGGGCGGTCGCCTCGGCATGCTGCTGGCGCCGCCCACCGCGCTCAAACGCATCCAGACCGACGCCAGCGACATCTACGCGATCACCGACGTCGCGCCCGCGCCGCTGGGACCGACCGGCATCGCCGACGGCGGCTGGCTGATCCACTTCGCGATTCCGAAAGGCGTCGATGCGCGCCTGCTGCCGGCGGTCGGCAAGTTCGCGCGCTACCTGACCGGCGACGCCAACCAACTGGCCTTCGCGCGCCAGGCCAGCGTGTTCCCGGCCACCGTGAAGGCCGCGGCCGATCCCTTCTTCCTGGAGCTGCCCGAGCACGCGGGCGCCGCGGAGAAGGCCATGGCGGCGGGCGCGCTGTCGATGGCGCATTCGCGCACCATGTACGTGGCCGGCATCGACGACTACAACGAGCTGCGACGCGCACTGGTCAAGGCGGTGGAAGCCGGCGTCACCGGCAGGCAGGACGTCAAGCAGGCGCTGGACGCCGCCGTCGTCATCTGGAACAAGAAGCTCGCGGCGCAAAAGGTGCAGTGATGACGCCGAGCCGCCGCACCCTGCAAGCCTGGCTGTTCCTGGCGCCCGCGCTGGCGCTGCTGGCGGTGTTCTCGTTCTGGCCGGTGGCCTTCGGCTCCTTCCTCGCCTTCACCGATTACAGCCTGATACGGCCCGCCTCCTGGGTCGGCCTAGACAACTTCCGCTATATCTTCGACAACGAACTGTTCGTCACGGGCCTGAAAAATTCGCTGCTGTTCCTGCTGATCGTGCCTTGCGTGCAGGTCGGCGCGCTGGGCCTCGCGGTGCTGGTCAACACGCGCCTGCCCGGCATCGGCCTGTTCCGCGCGGCGTTCTACGTGCCGGTGGTGACCACGGTGTCGGTGGTCGGCATCATGTGGGGCTTCATGTTCCACGAACAGGGCACGCTCAATTATGTGCTGCTGTGGCTGCACGCGGTGAACGCGCCGGTGGGCTGGCTGTCGAACGACACGCTGGCGCTGTTCGCGATCATGTTCGTCACGCTGTGGCGCGGCCTTGGCTGGTACATGGTGATGTACCTCGCGGCGCTGCAGGCGATCCCCGCCGACATGCAGGAGGCCGCGATCCTCGACGGCGCCAATCGCTGGCAGCAGTTCTGGAAGATCACGG
>DASRXO010000238.1:0-3029 GCA_035654095.1 Telluria sp. | reverse complement strand
ACGACGATTAGATAGGTTTTTCCTGCTTGCCGGTGGCGAGCGCGATCGCATTGAGCACCACGCAGCCGCCGGCCGTGGCCAGCGCGGCCTGCACGCCGAAATAGTCGGCCACCCGGCCCCAGAACAGGCTGCCGGCGGTGTAGCCGCCCGCCATCACGAACAGGTAGATCGACAGGGTGCGCGCGCGGATGCTGGTCGGGAACGAGGACTGGGCCGCCGCGTTCAGGGTCGAGACCGTGGCCGACCAGGCCATGCCGCCGCACACGATCAGGGGCATCAGCAGGGCCATCGAGCGCAGCCAGGGCATGATGATCAGCATCGCGCCGTACACCAGCAGCGCGCCGGCCAGCAGCCGGGTCTTGTCGAAGCGGGTGCGCAGATTGGGCAGCACGAAGGCGGCCATCACCGCGCCCGCGCCGAGGCAGCCCATCAGGGTGCCGAACACGCTCGAATCGAGCCGCAGCACGTCGCGCACGAACACCGGCAGCAGGCCGGCGAAGGCGATGGTGGCGAAGAACACGGTACATACATTGACCAGGATGTGGCGGTAGCGGCAGCAGCCGAAAGCGGTCTGCAGGCCGGTTTTCAGGCTGCGCAGCAAATCGGTTTCGGTGGCCGTGTTGGGCAGGCGCTCCCGCCACCAGGCCCAGTACACCAGCAGCAGGCCGGTGAAGGACAGCGCGTTCACCAAGAACAGCGCGCCCGGCCCGATCCAGTTGAACAGCAGCCCGCCCAGCGCCGGCCCGAGGATCGCGGCCACGTTGTAGCTGAGGTTGTTGAGGGTGGCCGCCGCTTCCAGTTCGTCCGGTTCGATCAGCCCGGAGATCGAGGCTTGCCAGGCCGGCCACATGAAGGCCGAACCGGTGCCCAGGCAAAAGGTCAGCGCAAGCACCGGCGCGGCGGTCGCGTGGCCGCTGATCACCAGCGTCGCCGTCGCGCAGGCGCACAAGGCCATGAACAGATTACACAGGAACAGGAATTTGGGGCGGTCCACCGCATCGGCCACCACGCCGGCGAACAGCGCGAACAGGAAGATCGGGACATAGCTGGCGGTCTGCACCAGCGTGGTGGTCGAGGCCGAATGGGACAGCGAGGCGATCAGCCAGGCGGAGGCGAAGGTCTGGGTCCAGGTGCCGAGGTTGGACACCAGGTTGGCGGTCCACAGGCGCCGGTAGCGCGCATGCCGCAGCGGTTTCGTCAGCGGCACCTTGCGGCGCAAGGGCGACGCCGGCAAGGGTGCGGTCAGACTCTGTTTCTGCATGGTGTTGCTAGTCTAGGCGCAGCGGTGCCGTGCGTCAACATGCATACGGGCGGCCGCCACCGGCTGTGGTATTTTATCGATATGCTGATTCGCCCCATCCACGAGCGCGACCTCCCGGCGGTGGCGCGCCTGTTCCGCGCGCTCGCCGCCGAATTCATCGTGCACGAATCGACGCCCGAGGGCGCCGCCAATTTCCTGCGCGAGAACGACGAGGTCGGCCTGCGCGGCTTCATCGCGCGCGGCCATGTCTACCACGTGGCCGAGATCGACGGCGAGATCGTCGGCTTCATCGGGGTGCGCGAGCGCCGCCACCTGTTCCATATGTTCGTCGCCAAGCACCTGCACGGCCAGGGCATCGCGCGCCGCTTGTGGGAGGTCGCGCGCCGCGCCGCCATCGAGGATGGCCACGACGGCATCTTCACCGTCAACTCGTCGAATTTCGCACTGCCGGTGTACCTGGCCTGGGGCTTCGTGCGCACCGCGCCGACCCAATGCACGAACGGCCTGTTCTACAACCCGATGCAGCTGACCGAATCAGCGGCGCATCTCGTCCGCACGGCGTAGCCACAGGCTGCTGGCCCAGCCGCGCACCGGCTTGCCGCCGACCGTGGCGCCGACTTGCCACCAGTCGCCGTCGCGCAAGCCGGTGGTGGTGACCACCGCGCCGGTCGGCACCACCGCGATGCGTTTCGCATCCACGCCGCTGGCCGCGCGCAGATTCAAATCTTCGAACACGCGGAAGCTGCGGCCCTGCTGTATCGGCATGGGCGCCGCCGCGATGCTTGCCGGCGGCGGCGTGGCGGCCAGCGCCGGCGCTTGCGCGAACCACAGCAGCAGGCTGCCCGCGCCCCAGGTGCCGCCGGCCAGCACCGCCAGCGCGCACAGGTTGGGGCGCCGCCACCAGCTGCGCGGCGTCAGGAACGAGGCCAGCGCCAGCGTGGCGCCGAGGCCGATCGCGAAGGCGAGGTAGGTCGGCATAGGGGCTCCGTTCAGGCGTCGAAGCGCAGCACGTAATGGCCGGCGACCAGGTGGTGGCCCGAGGGCAGGTAATAGGTCTCGTCGCCGAGCGCCGCCACGAAGCGCAGCTGCTCGTCGAGGTGGTACAGCGCTTGCGTCGTACTGACGCGCGTGATCTGATAGCTGCCGTTCGTGGTCTCGAAATTGAAGGCGTTGCGCGACAGGCCGATGCGGTCGGCGCTGGCGTTGTGGTGGCCGTCGGCGTGCTCGAGGAAGCGTGGCGAATCGAGCACCCGCAGCGCGGCCAGCATCGGCGCGCTGCGGCCGAACGCGAAGCGTGCGCCGCTGGCCACCGGCACCCCGACCGGCTGCGGCAGGCAGAGCGTGGCGCAGTAGCGGTCGGCCATCTCGGGCGCCACCGTCAGCAGCTTGACGGTGCCGCCGTCGACCGGCGTGAAGCTGGCCGGCGCGGCGATCCGTTCGCGGCCGGCGCTGGTGATCGCGTGCAGCTGGTCGCCGGCGTCGACCGCGAAGCTGATCACGGAGTCCTTGTCCGACGGCCCTGGCTTGAGCTCGCGGTCGAGACCGATCGCGAGCGCGCGGGCGCCGGTGTCGCGGTAGCGGCTCAGGCGCGGCAGGGCCAGCGCGACCAGGCTCACGCGCTGCTGCGACAGCGGCGCGTAGGTGGAGTCGCTTTCGGCGGCCGGCCGGTGGCTGAGCGGGACCGCGGTCAGCTCGGCGTCGTCGGGGCTTTTGCGGCGGGTCTTCCAGACCGTGGCCGGTTTGGCCGGGACGATCTGGCCGGCGCTGG
>DASRXO010000237.1:0-3180 GCA_035654095.1 Telluria sp. | reverse complement strand
GAAGTAGGCCAGCCCGGCCAGCGGGAACAGCATGCCGGTGACCAGCACGCCGTGCCAGCCGTGCACCGCGTAGGTCCAGCCGCCCAGCGCCGAACCGAGCGCGCCGCCGGCGAAGAACAGCGCCATGTAGACCCCGTTCAGGCGGCTGCGCACTTCCGCGCCCAAGGCAAAGATGGTGCGCTGTCCCAGCACCAGGTTGGCCGCCACCCCCATGTCGAGGATGATCGAAGCCAGCGCCAGCATGGCGATCGTGACCGGCCGGCTGGCGTGGGTCGCCAGCGCCAGCGCGAAGGCCAGCACGCCGAGCGACATCGCGACCGCGGTGGCGATGCGGGTGTGGCCGCGGTCGGCCAGCCGGCCGGCGATCGGCGAGGCGATCGCGCCCGCCATGCCGACCAGCGCGAAGATCGCGATACCGGTCTGCGACACATGCAGCTCGGGCCCCGCCAGCACCAGCGGCACCGTGGTCCAGAACAGGCTGAAGCAGCCGAACATGCCGGCCTGGTAGGCCGCGCGCCGGCGCAGCGCAGGCGTGGTGGCCAGCAGCCGCGCCATCGAGGCCAGCAGGGCCGGATAGCCGATGGTGGCGGTCGGCATGCGCGTCGGCAGGCGGCGCCACAACACCAGCGCCAGGCAGGCCATCGCGACCGAGCCGCCGATGAAGATCGCATGCCAGCCCAGATGGTCGGCCACCAGGCTGGCCGCCGGACGCGCCAGCATGATCCCGAGCAGCAGGCCGCTCATGACCTTGCCGACCGACTGGCCGCGCGTCTCTTCGCGCGACAGGTGGGCGGCGAACGGCACCAGCACCTGTGCGGCCACCGAGCCGAGGCCGATGCACATCGAGGCCGCGAGGAACAGCCCCGGGCTGCTGGTGGCGGCCGCCGTCGCCAGCGCCAGCGCGCTGGCGATCAGGGCCACCACGATCAGGCGCCGGTTCTCCAGCAGGTCGCCGAGCGGCACGATGAACAGCAGGCCGAGGCAGTAGCCGACCTGGCTGAGGGTGACGATCAGGCCGGCCGCGCCGGGCGTCAGGCCGGTGGCGGCGCTGATCGGGCCGACCAGGGTCTGCGCGTAGTATAGGTTGGCGACGATCAGGCCGCAGGCGACCGCCAGCAAGCGGATCATGCCGGGGGAGATATCTGCCGTGGAGGCGGGCGAGTGCTGCATACGAAACTCCGAAAAAAAGCTCTTCACGAATTAGCGCAACCGCGTCGTTCCCGCGCAGGCGGGAATCCATAACGCGTTAGCGTGCCGGCGCCATGCGGAAACGACGTTCTCACGGCAATTCTCGAAGAACCAAAAAAAACGGCCTGCGCGGAGGCAGACCGTGACGCAAAGAGAAGAGCATAGCGCAACCAGACAATTTGCGTCGGCGGCGGGCCAAAAGCCTGGCGGCCCGCCTCTCTTCAAACAGATCAGAAGCTGGCCGACAGCCCCGCATACAGGCTGCGGCGCGCACCATACTGCGGCGCGCCGACGCCGACCCCGGAGCCGTCGCGCAGCAGGTAGGTCTTGTCGAACAGGTTGACCAGCGCCAGGCGGCCTTCCAGCTTGCCGACCGGCGTCGCCTTCCAGGTGTGGGTCAGGGCCAGGTTCACCGTGGTGTAATGCGGCAGCGCGCCCGAGTTCGGGGCGCCGCCGTCCGGCGTCAGGCGCAGCCCGCTGCCATACAGGAAGTCGCTGCTGACCTGCGAATCGCCGAAGTGGTAGTGCACCCCGCCCGACGCCGTGTAGGTCTGGTTGTGATCGACGAAGATGTAGTGGTTCGCGATGTAGGCCAGTTCGTCCGGCGCGAACAGCGATTGGCCCGAGACGATGTTCTCGCCCTGCGCCTTCTGGCTGGTCAGGTTCAGGAACCCGCCCCAGTGCGCCTCGTTATACAGCAGCGACAGCTCGAGTCCCTTGGCGTAGCCCTTCTCGTAATTGAACGGCGACAGGATCAGGGCCTGGCCGAACTGCCCTTCGTCGAGCAGGTTCGCGATCCGCTTGTAGTAGACGTCCGCGGTGGCCGACCAGTGCTTGTCGAATTGATGGCTGACGCCCACGTCGAAGTAGTGCGTGCGCTCGGCCTTGACGTTGTCCGACACCGCGACCTCCGGCGCATTGGTGGTGTTCGCATACAGGTTGATGCTCGACTGGGCCGCCAGTTCCTGCGGCGGCGGCGTGAAGTAGCGCGAATAGCCGGCGTGGAACGCGGTCGCGTCGCTCATCTTGTAGGCCAGGTTCAGGCGCGGGCTCAATTGCTGCTCGTCGGTGAAGGCCGATACCTTGTCGAAGCGGACGCCATAGTTGAGCGTGAGCGGCGCCAGGATATGCCATTCGTCCTGCAGGTAGACGCTGGACAGGGTGCCGGTCTTGCTCGAGTTGTCGATGACGGTCATCGGGTCGCTGCCGGCCTGCGCGCCAGTGTCGTCGGTGGCGAATAGCGCGACGCTGTTGTCGCTGTGCGTGATCTGGCGCGCATAGGCCAGGCCGGCGCGCACCGTGTGCTGCGCATTGAGCTTGTAGCCGAGGTCGAACTGGACCCCGCTCGCCGAATTCGAGCGCAGCGTGTTCGAGGCCACGCCGTTGTAGATCAAGTCACCCGCCGGATCTGGCGTGTAATGCAGTTCCGAATACTGGTGGAAGGCCGAGACCTGGTAATTCAGGTCGCCCAGGCTCTTTTGCAGCGACAGCACCACGAAGCGGTTCGCTTCGGTCTGCTGCTCGTTCAGCTGGGACGACGGCAGGCTGCTGGCGCCGCTGGCGGCGTCGCTAAAGCCGGTCAGCGAAAACGCGGCCGACTGGTCCGGGTTGTTCGGGATCTGGAAGCGGCCGTTGTAGGTGCCGAACATCAGGCCGAGACGCGTATTGTCGTCGACGAAGTAGGACAGGCTGCCGAACGATTTGCTCTGCTTGGTGCGGTCATGCAGCGCGCTGGTGGTGGGCAGCGGATTCTCGATCCCCAGCTGGTTGGTCAGGTAGCTGCCCGACAGGTAGTAATTGAACTTGCCGCTACTGCCGAACACTTCCGCGCTCGGTTCGAAGGTGTTGTTACTGCCGACCAGCACCCCGACCCGGCCGCCCGGCGTGGTGCCGCCTTCCTTGGTCTGGATATCGATGATGCCGGCGGTGCGCAGGCCGAACTGGGCCGGCAGCGCGCCGGTGATGAAGTCGATCTGGTCGACGAAGCGGGTA
>DASRXO010000236.1:0-9461 GCA_035654095.1 Telluria sp. | reverse complement strand
CACCACTTCGGTGGCCATGATCAGTTGTTCGGCGCGCTCCAGCGCATGCTGGTCGCGGAAGCTTTCGATCACGCGCTGGCGTTCGGCTTCGGCCAGCCATTGGGTCAGCGCCGCCGAGATCATCACGCCAAGCAGCAGGGTAACGAAGACCCGGCCGGTCATCGACCCGAAGAAGGCTTTCACGCCGAGGGCTCCACCGTCACCTGGCCGGCCAGCACGTAACCGCCGTTGCGCACGGTCTTGATGATTTGCGGCAGGCGCGCGTCTTCGCCCAGCTTCTGGCGCAGGCGGCTGATCTGGATGTCGATCGAGCGGTCGAAGGGATCGGCGTCGCGGCCCTGGGTCAGGTTCAGCAGCTGGTCGCGGTTGAGCACGCGGTTGGGGTGTTCGAGGAAGACCCGCAGCAGGCGGAATTCGGCGCCCGAGAGCATGATCACGATGCCGTCCGGATTGAGCAGGTGGCGCGCCGTCAGGTCCAGGGTCCAGCCGGCGAAGCGCATCTGCTGGGCGTTGTCGGACGGCGTGTTGGACGGCATCGCGTGGCTGCGCCGCAACACACTGCGGATGCGGGCCAGCAGCTCGCGCGGCTCGAACGGCTTGGGCAGGTAGTCGTCGGCGCCCATTTCGAGGCCGAGGATGCGGTCGAGCGGCTCGTTGCGCGCGGTCAGCATGATGACCGGCAGGGTCGAGTGCGCGCGCAGCTTGCGGCACAGGGTCAGGCCGTCGTCGCCGGGCAGGTTCAGGTCGAGCACGATGAGGTCGGGGCGCGCTTCGTCGAGCGCCTTCCACATGGCGGCGCCGTCGGCGGCGCACAGCGCGCGGTAGCCGTTCGACTCGAGATAGTCGGCCAGCAGGGTGCGGATGTCGCGATCGTCGTCGACGATCAAAATGGTCGAAGGAGTATCCATAGGCCTGATTATCTCCACTAAAAGCGGACCTGAACAGCGTATTTGTATCGGCATGTATATTGACAGGCAGGCGAAACATATAGATACAAACTGCCGGGCGAAGGAAACGTTGGCGTTACATGCTGCGTACATCATTGCTACATGGCCTCTCCTCCCTGTAAAGCAAAGGAAAACAGCATGAATACCCTACGCAAGACCTTCCTGATCGCGCTCGCCGTGCTGGGCATGGGCGGCGTAGCGCTTGCGGCGCAGGCCCAGACGACGGCGCCCGAAGGCCGTCACGTGCGCGCCGCCAGCCCCGAACAACGCCAGGCCAAGATGGCCGAATTCTTCGCCGCGCGCGAGGCCAAGCTGCACGATGCGCTGAAGCTGAGCGCGGCCCAGGAGCCGGCATGGAGCGCCTACCAGGCCGCGATCAAGCCGCCGGCCAGGGGCACGCAGCACGAGCGCGCCGCCATGGCGGCCCTGCCCGCCCCGCAGCGCCTCGAACAGCGGATCGCCAAGGCCAAACAGCATACCGCCGGCATGGAAAGCCGCCTGGCGGCGCTGAACACCTTTTACGCCGTACTCACGCCCGAGCAGAAAGCCAGCTTCGACGCCGCCACCGCCAAACGGCACGGCCGCGGCGGCCACGGCAAGCAAGGCACGATGCAGCATTGATTACAGACCAGTGCGGGTCTAGGGGGCGCTGCAGCGCCCCCTTTTTTTATGCAAAATGCAGCGTCGATAGGGTCCCCATATTGACGCTGCATTAAAGCAACATCTTGAACAAGGCGTCCTAGGCCAAAGCCGGATCGTGGTGTATCCTCAAATGACATATCCGTACGGCAACTAATTGCTACGAGAGACGCAGCGTTGCCGCCCAGGGGAATCGAGAAGAGCACAACAATATTTCCGAGGCCGAGATGAACACTTGTGTGTACGACAAGACCGACAAGGGACGCGAGGAAATCGCCACCCGCAAATATCATGTGCCGCCCAAGCTGCGCGCGCTGCTGGTGATGATCGACGGCCGCAACCCGCTCGATGCGCTGATGAAGAATTTCGCGGGACTGGGACTGACCGAAGCGAACGTCACCGAACTACTGAACGAGCAGTACATCACCCTGGTCAGCGGCGGCCCCGAGGCCAATCCCGCGGTGCCGGTGGCGGCCCGCCCGCCGGCCTCGGCGCGCGCGCGCCAGCAGGCCCGGGCACGGCAGGCGGCGGCGCGCGCCGCACCCGGCGCGGACGGTGCGGACGGCGCGGACAGCCCGCCGCACCAGACCGGCGACGAGGACGACGACGAGCTCGGCGCACCGCATGCCGCGCTGGCGGGGCCGGCGCCGCTGGTGGTCGGCATGGACAAGGCGGAGCGCTTCCGCGCGCTGTCCGAATTCTTCAACCAGACCATCAAGAGCACGCTGGGCCTGCGCGGCCTGATGCTGCAGCTGAAGGCCGAGAAATGCGCCAACATCGACGAGTTCCGCCTGCTGCGCCAGCCCTATCTGGAAGCGGTGCTGAAAGCCAAGGGCGCGGAAATGGCCTTGAGCCTGCGCGACCGCCTCGACATGCTGCTGGGCGGCGCGCCCGAGGACGACGGCTTCATCCTGCCGGACGCCTGATCGGCTCAGTCCTGGCCCGGCGCCAAGCTGGCCGCGAGCCGCTTGGGCGCCTTGGCGCGCCAGCTTTCACGCAGCAAGTGCTTGACGGTAGCGCCATCGGCAGCGGCCAGCATCACGGCCACCACTTTCGCGCCCCAGTGCAAGGCCTGGTAGGTCTCGGGGGCGGCCGCGATCAGCGGCGCGCGCAGCGCTTCCCCGACGAAGATATGGAGCCGGGTGCCGGCCGGCGGCACGGTGGCGAAGATCTTGCCGCGCACCCGGAACGAGGCGACATCGACATGCGGCTCCTCGCTCGCCTCCGGCAAGGACAGGGCGTACTCGCGGGCGGCGTCGAGCTTCATGCGGCGCCTGGCCGATCGGCTGCGGTCAACTCACTGCAAGCTGGCCAGCGAGCGTGAGAATTTCGCCGTGTCCTGGTAGCCGATGATGCGGCTGTTCGGGATTTCCTGGCCCTTGCGGTCGAACAGGATGATGCCCGGCGGGCCGAACAGGTGGAAGCGCTTGAGCATCGCCTTGTCGTCCTCGTCGTTGGCGGTCACGTCGACCTGCAACAGCAAGGTGTCGGCCAGCCTGGACTGGACGCCGGGATCGATGAAGGTCAGCTTTTCCATCTCCTTGCAGGACACGCACCAGTCGGCGTAGAAGTCGAGCATGGCGGTCTTGCCGCCGGTCTGGGCCAGCACCGCGTCGAGCTCGGCCACGGTCTTGATGCGCTTGAAGGCGAGCCGCTGCTGCTGGGCTGCGCCGCCGCCGAGATGGGCCAGCGGCGCCAGCGCGTCGCGGCCGCCGCTGGTCACGCCCACCAGCTCGACCGCGCCCAGCACCGCGAAGGCCAGGCCCAGGGCCATGGCGGCCCAATGGCGCGTCGCGCGCAGCAGGTAGCAGCCGTAGCCGACGAACAGCGCGGTCCAGCCCAGCATCTGTACCACGGCCGGCAGCACCGGCGACACCAGCCACAGCGCCATCGCCAGCATCAGCACGCCGAAGAAGCGCTTGACCGCATCCATCCACATGCCGGCGCGCGGCAGCAGCGAGCCGGCCGAAATGCCGACCAGCAGCAGCGGGATGCTCATCCCCATCGCCATCGAAAACAGCGCGGCGCCGCCTACCACCACGTCGCGCGTCTGGCTGATGTAGACCAGGGCGCCGGCCAGCGGCGCGGCAACGCAGGGGCCGACGATCAGGGCCGACATCGCGCCCATCGCGAACACGCCGGCCAGCTTGCCCGACGACTGGCGGCCCGAGGCGTCGGCCAGTTTGCTCTGCAGCGCGCCCGGCACCTGCAATTCGTAAAAGCCGAACATCGACATCGCCATCGCCACGATCAGCAGGCCGAAGGCGCCCAGCACCCAGGGGTTCTGCAGCGCGGCCGACAGGCCCTCGCCGACCAGCCCGGCGGCGACGCCGAGCGCGGTGTAGACGATCGCCATGCCCAGCGAATACGCGACCGACAGGATGAAGCCGCGCCCGCGCTTGAGTTGCGTGCCCTCGCCCACGATGATCGAGGACAGGATCGGCACCATCGGCAGCACGCAGGGCGTAAACGCAAGGCCGAGGCCGAGCAGCAGGAAGGCCGGCACGATGGCCAGCAGCTTGCCGCCGCTGAGCACCGAGGCGATGCCGCCGAGCTCGGTCTGCGGCGCTGCGGCCGCAGGCCTTGGCGCCGGGTCGGCCAGCGGGGCCGGCGCCGTGCCCGAGCCTGGCAAGCTCATTTGCGGAGCGGCGCCGCCGCCCGACAACTGGGCGCTCGCTTCCTGCGGCGAGTAGCACAAGCCCTGGTCGGCGCAGCCCTGGCCGGTCGACTTCAGGGTGAAGGGGCCGGCGGCCTGCACCGGAATCTTGATCGTGACGCTATGGCGGTAGGTCTCGACGTTCTTCTGGAAGGTCTCGTCGAACTTGACCTTGCCGGGCGGGATCTGCGGCTCGCCCAGGGTCGCGCCCTCGGCGGCGAACTTGAAGCGCTCGCGGTACATATAGTAGCCTTCGGCGATCTCGTAGGTGACGGCGATGGTCTGGCCGTCGAGCATGCGGGCCGAGAATTTGAAGGCCGCATCCGGCTCGAGGTAATTATCGTCGGCGCGTGCGGGCGCCGCGCCGAGCAGGAAGGAACAGGCCAACAGCAGCAAGGCGAAGGCGCGAGACAGCACCGCGGGCGCGGTTTTGAACGAAAAACTGGACATGACTTCCTTTACTGAGCGCGAAGCAGAATAGTACACCGAGGGAAAATATCTCGTCTCGCGTTAATGCCGGCTGGCGCCGCGGGAGTTCAATAAAACAAAAAAGCCAGGCTGAGCCTGGCTTTTTGATCATGCTGCGCGGATTACTCGGCGGTCGGCGCGTCTTCCAGGTCGCTGACTTCCGGACGGTCGAGCAGTTCGACGTAGGCCATCGGCGCATTGTCGCCCACGCGGAAACCCATTTTCAGGATGCGCAGGTAGCCGCCGTTGCGGTTGGCGTAACGCGGGCCGAGTTCGGCGAACAGCTTGAGCACCATTTCGCGGTCGCGCAGGCGGGAAAACGCCAGGCGCTTGTTGGCCAGGGTGTCGGTCTTGCCCAGGGTCAGGATCGGCTCGATGACGCGGCGCAGTTCCTTGGCTTTAGGCACGGTGGTCTTGATGGCTTCATGACGCAGCAGGGAAACGGTCATGTTGCGCAGCATAGCCAGGCGGTGGGACGAAGTACGGTTCAGCTTGCGAAGGCCGTGACGGTGACGCATGGTAAATCCTTTCGAGTTGTTTAAATCCAGCTCTTCGATCGCTTCGGGAAGCGCGGGCCGGTTCGTAAGGTTAAATGCCCGCGGCAACACGCCGCGGGCGGTACGACAATTACTTTTCCAGGCCGGCAGGCGGCCAGTTTTCGAGCTTCATGCCCAGGGTCAGGCCGCGCGAAGCAAGGACTTCCTTGATTTCGTTGAGCGACTTGCGGCCCAGGTTCGGCGTCTTCAGCAGTTCGTTTTCCGAACGCTGGATCAGGTCGCCGATATAGTAGATGTTTTCGGCTTTCAGGCAGTTGGCCGAACGCACCGTCAGCTCGAGGTCGTCGACCGGGCGCAGCAGGATCGGATCGACCAGCGGCGCGCGCGACGGCGCTTCGGCGGCCGCTTCCGTGCCTTCCAGCGCGGCGAACACATTGAGCTGGTCGACCAGCACGCGGGCCGACTGGCGGATCGCTTCTTCCGGCGTGATCACGCCATTGGTTTCGATGTTGATCACCAGCTTGTCGAGGTCGGTACGCTGTTCGACACGGGCCGATTCCACGAAGTAGGACACGCGGCGCACCGGCGAGAACGAGGCATCGAGAATGATGCGGCCGATGGTCTTGTTGGTGTCTTCCGACAGGCGGCGCACATTGCCCGGCACATAGCCGCGGCCTTTTTCGACCTTGATCTGCATGTCGAGCTTGCCGCCGGCGGTCAGGTGGGCGATCACGTGATCCGGGTTGATCAGTTCCACGTCATGCGGCAGGTCGATGTCCGATGCCAGGATCGCGCCTTCGCCTTCCTTCTTCAGGGTCAGGGTGACGGAGTCGCGGTTGTGCACCTTGAACACCACGCCCTTCAGGTTCAGCAGCAGGTCGACCACGTCTTCCTGGACCCCGTCCAGCGAGGAGTACTCATGCACCACGCCGGCGATCGTCACTTCGGTCGGCGCGTAGCCGACCATCGACGACAACAGGACGCGCCGCAGCGCGTTCCCCAGGGTGTGACCATAACCACGTTCAAACGGCTCCATCACGACCTTGGCGTGACCGGCACCGAGTGCCTCGACATCGATAATACGTGGCTTCAACAAACTGTTTTGCATGAAATGTCCTTTTCAATACCCTCGGCTCATTACACCGATAAGGCTGATGGCATTAGTGAAAACGCCCACTCGAACCGAGTGGGCGGGAATACGGCGAACTACGATCAACGCGAATACAATTCGACGATCAGCGATTCGTTGACGTCGTTGGCGATTTCGTTGCGCTCCGGGAAGGACTTGAAGGTGCCTTCCATCTTCTTGGAGTCGACCGAAACCCAGCTCGGCATACCGACTTGTTCGGCCAGCGACAGCGCTTCGACGATACGCACTTGTTTCTTCGACTTTTCACGCACGGCGATCACGTCGCCGGTCTTCACCGCGTACGAGGCGATGTTGACCACGGTACCGTTGACGGTGAAGGCTTTGTGGCTGACCATCTGGCGCGCTTCGGCGCGGGTCGAGCCGAAGCCCATGCGGTAGCAGACGTTGTCGAGACGCGCTTCGAGCAAGCGCAGCAGCGCTTCGCCGGTGTTGCCCTTGCGCCGGTTCGCTTCCGCGAAATAGCGGCGGAACTGGCGCTCGAGGATGCCGTACATGCGCTTGACTTTTTGTTTTTCGCGCAACTGGTTGCCGTAGTCCGAAGTACGGGCGCCGGATTTGACGCCGTGCTGGCCTGGCTTGACATCCAGTTTGCATTTCGAATCGAGCGAGCGGCGTGCGCTCTTGAGGAACAGGTCCGTACCTTCACGGCGGGACAGTTTTGCTTTTGGTCCGATATAACGTGCCACGATGCTTCCTTTTTTTAATGATGACGCCCCGGAGCATCCGCAGATGCAGCAGGCGCTAGTCCGAATCCCTGTGGGCCGGACGGTGGCTCAACAAGCCTGCGCGCGGCTGCGGCAGGCGACAACAGCCGGGCAGTATACCCTATTCGGGCACTGCGCCGGCGATTCATTTACTTCTACTGCCAATCGCTTGGTGCCAGGGCAGACACCGCGTGTCCGCACTTGCATGCAAAGAATCGGTTTTTAGATACGGCGACGCTTCGGTGGACGGCAGCCGTTGTGCGGCACTGGCGTCACGTCCTGGATTTCGGTGATCTTGATACCCAGGTTGTTCAAGGCGCGCACCGCCGACTCACGACCAGGACCCGGGCCCTTGATACGCACTTCGAGGTTCTTCACGCCGCATTCGACCGCCACCTTGCCGGCCGCTTCCGCTGCCACCTGGGCGGCGAACGGGGTCGATTTGCGCGAACCCTTGAAGCCAGCACCACCCGAGGTCGCCCACGACAGGGCATTGCCCTGGCGATCGGTGATCGTGATGATGGTGTTGTTGAACGAGGCGTGCACGTGCGCGATGCCTTCAGCAACGTTTTTCTTAACTTTTTTGCGTACGCGCGCTGCTGCTGCGCTGTTTTGTTGCTTAGCCATGAGCGATTCCTTTTATTTCTTGAGCGATTGAGCGGCCTTGCGCGGACCTTTACGGGTACGGGCATTGGTGCGTGTACGCTGGCCGCGCACTGGCAGACCCTTGCGGTGACGCATACCGCGGTAGCAACCCAGGTCCATCAAACGCTTGATGTTCATGGACAGCTCGCGGCGCAGATCGCCTTCCACGACAAACTTGGCGACTTCGTCGCGCAGCTTCTCGAGTTCGTTATCGTCCAGGTCCTTGACCTTTTTATTGGTCGCGACACCGGTGGCTGCGCAGATCTTTTGCGAGCGTGGACGGCCAACACCGTAGATCGCCGTCAGGCCGATAACAGTGTGCTGATGATTTGGGATGTTAACCCCTGCAATACGTGCCATTCGTTATTCCTCAATCAATAACGTTAAATTAACCTTGACGCTGCTTATGACGCGGTTCCACGCAGATTACGCGGACTACGCCTTTGCGCTTGATGATCTTGCAGTTGCGGCAGATCCGCTTGACTGATGCGAGAACTTTCATGTTTGCACTCTCTTTTTACGTTCGATTGGTTCGGTTTGCTTCTAAATTATTTGGTCCGGAACACAATGCGGGCCCGGCTCAAATCGTACGGCGTCAATTCCACCGTTACCTTGTCGCCCGGGAGAATGCGGATATAGTTCATCCGCATTTTACCCGATATGTGTCCGAGCACGACGTGCCCGTTTTCCAGCTTTACTCGAAATGTTGCGTTGGGGAGGTTCTCGAGAATCTCGCCCTGCATCTGTATGACGTCGTCTTTTGCCATTCGGTCTGTGCACTCCTGTTCGCTTACCGCGTCGGAATTCCGCCCTTGAAATTTGCCTTGCGCAGCAGCGATTCATATTGCTGCGACATGACGTAGTTCTGTACTTGCGCCATGAAGTCCATGGTGACAACCACGATAATCAACAAGGAAGTACCACCGAAGTAGAACGGCACTTTCCATTGGGCTTGCAAAAACTCCGGCAACAGGCACACCAGCGTGATATACACCGCGCCGGCCAGGGTCAGGCGCATCAGGATCTTGTCGATGTAGCGGGCGGTCTGCTCGCCGGGACGAATCCCCGGCACGAACGCGCCGCTCTTCTTCAAGTTATCCGCCGTTTCCTTGCTGTTGAATACCAGCGCCGTATAGAAGAAACAGAAAAACACGATGGCGACCGCATACAGCAAGGCATGGATAGGCTCGCCGTTGCCCATCGATGCCGCCAAATCTTTCAAGAACCCGATCACCGGGTTGCTGCTGTCCTTGCCCTTGGTGAACCAGTCCACGATCGTCGCCGGGAACAAGATGATCGACGAGGCGAAGATCGGCGGGATCACGCCGGCCATGTTGAGCTTCAAAGGCAGGTGGCTGGTTTGGCCGCCGTACACTTTGTTGCCCACCTGGCGCTTCGCATAGTTGACCAGGATCTTGCGCTGGCCGCGTTCCACGAACACCACGATGAAGGTGACCGCGGCCACCAGCGCCACGATGACGATCGCCGAAAAACTGCCGATCGAACCGTTCGACACCAGGGTGAACAAACTGCCCAGGGCGCCCGGCAAACCGGCCGCGATGCCGGCAAAAATAATGATCGAAATACCGTTACCCAGTCCGCGCTCGGTGATCTGCTCGCCCAGCCACATCAGGAACATGGTGCCGGTCAACAGCGTCACCACGGTCACGAAGCGGAACGCCAGGCCAGGATCGAGCACCAGTCCGGCTTGCGACTCCAGCGCCACGGCGATGCCGAAGGCCTGGAACATCGCCA
>DASRXO010000235.1:0-6990 GCA_035654095.1 Telluria sp. | reverse complement strand
TTCGCGGCCTTGGCGCGCGCGCTGATCGATGCGGATCCTGCGCTGCAGGTCGCGATGCTCGGCTCGCCGAAGGACAGGGAAGTGTGCGACGAGATCGCGGCGGCGGCGGGCGGCGGCGTGTTCAACCTGGCCGGCGCGACGACGCTGGACGAAGCGATTGCCCTGCTGTCGCATGCGGCGGCGGTGGTATCGAACGACTCAGGGCTGCTGCACATTGCGTCGGCGCTGAACCGGCCGGTGGTGGCGTTGTATGGGCCGACCGATCCGGACCATGCGCCGCCGTTTTCCGACATCGCCAAATCGATTTCGCTGCGGCTCGACTGCTCGCCGTGCCGCCAGCGCGAGTGCCCGCTGGGGCACCAGAACTGCATGCAAAAAATAGAGCCCGAGCAAGTCACCGACGCCCTCCACCCCATCCTCTTCAAATAAAATTTGGGGTCACATCTGACATTCGGACATTTTTTGCGAAAAAATGTCCGAATGTCAGATGTGACCCCATTTTTTGTTCAGCTGAGGCCGCTGGCGGCTTGGAAGGCTAGCGCGGGCCGAAGGCTTGTTCCAGCGTCAGCAGCTTGCCGGTGTCGGCCGCGTCGTAGCCGGGCAGCTCGTCGACCCGCGCATGGTATTCGCGCAGATGCAGCACGTCGAGGAACTGGCGTATCAAGGGGTCGTCCTGCGACTCGATGCGCATCGCGAAGAAGTAGCGCTCGCGCAGCAGCGGGATGAAGTCGAGATGGAAGCGCTCGGCCGCCGTCTTGACGCCGACGCCGACGTCCGCCATCCCGCTGGCGATATACGCCGCCACCGCCGAATGCGTGAATTCGGCGCTGTTAAAGCCGTTGATGCCCTGCGCCGGGATGCCCTCGGCCGCGAGCATCAGCTCGAGCAGCTTGCGCGTGCCCGAGCCGACCTGCCGGTTCACGAAGCGCACTTCGGGTCGCGCCAGGTCGGCCAGGCCGCGGATGTTCAGCGGGTTCCCCTTCGCCACGAACAGCCCCTGGCGCCGCACCGCGAGGTGGATCAGGCAGTGCTGCGCCGGGTCCAGCCAGCGCGCGTACCACGCCATCGCCGCCGGCTGGAACTCGCCGATCGGTACGTGGAAGCCGGCCAGGTCGCACTCGCGGCGCGCCAGCGCGGCCACCGCGTCGGTGCTGTTCCGGTAGCGCAGTTCGACCGGCACCGCGAGCTGGTTCAGGTGGTCCATCAACGCCGCCACCGCGAAGCCGTGGCTGGCGTCCATACGGATCATGCGCAGCCGCTCGGCCGCCATCTTCCCCAATTCGCTTTCCAGTTCCGAGGCCAGGCTATCGAGCGTCGGCGACAGGCGCGCGGCGATGCGGCGGTCGGCCCACACCAGCTTCTCGGCCAGCGGCGTCAGTTGTGTGCCGCGCCCGCGGCCGGTCGTCAGCAGGCTCTCGCCGAACAGGCGCTCGGCCTCGCGCAGCAGGCCCCAGGCGTAGCGGTAGGACAGCTTGACCACCTTGGAGGCCTGCGCGATCGAACCGGTATCCTGGATCGCCAGCAGCAGGCCAAGCAGGGCCGCGGTGTCCAGCGGCGCCTCCGTATTGAAGGTTATTTCCCAGTGCGGCCGAATATGTATTTTTAGCATATGCTGAAAAAAGCCTATTTTTCATCGTTTTAGATCGTGGTACCCTTAATATAGTCGAATTGGACCAGATTGGATATGCTTTGTAAAAGCATATATCGCAAACCGTAGGGACCCATCATGAACCACCCCATCATTCCGATTGCTGTGCAGGCCGCGAGCCGTCAGCGCAAACGCGAGGCGCCCAAGGGCCGCCGCGTCGATCCCCAGGCACTGCTCGAGGTGCAGGCCCTGCTTGGCGCCGAGTCGCGCCAGGCCGACCTGCTGATCGAACACCTGCACAAGATCCAGGACCGCTACGGCTGCCTGTCGGCCGCGCACCTCACGGCGCTGGCCGCCGAGATGAAGCTGGCGCAGGCGGAAGTGTATGAGGTGGCGACCTTCTATCACCACTTCGACATCGTCAAGGAAGGCGACACCGCGCCCGAGGCGCTGACCGTGCGCGTGTGCGACGGCCTGTCGTGCGAGATGGCCGGCGCCAAGGACTTGCTGGCCAAGCTGCCGGCGATCCTCGGCAAGGAAGTGCGCGTCATCGGTGCGCCGTGCATCGGCCGCTGCGAGCAGGCTCCGGCCGTCGCGGTGGGCCAGAACCCGGTGCAGTTCGCGACCGTCGAGAAGGTGGCCGCCACCGTCGCGGCGAAAGAAATCATCCACGTGCCATCCGGTTACGTCGACTTGCTGGCCTACCGCGCCGAAGGCGGCTACGGCCTGCTGCGCGAGTGCATCGCCGGCCAGCGCGAGGTCGAGACCATCATCAAGACGATGGAAGACTCGGGCCTGCGCGGCCTGGGCGGCGCAGGCTTCCCGGCCGGCCGCAAATGGCGCATCGTGCGCAACGAGGCCGGCCCGCGCCTGATGGCGATTAACATCGACGAAGGCGAGCCAGGCACCTTCAAGGACCGCTACTACCTCGAGCGCGACCCGCACCGCTTCCTCGAAGGCGCGCTGATCGCGGCCTGGGTGGTCGGCATCGAGACCATCTACATCTACCTGCGCGACGAATACCACGGCTGCCGCACCATGCTCGAAGCGGAGCTGGCCAAGCTGCGCGCCGATCCGCCCGCGCAGGGCATGCCCGAGATTATCCTGCGCCGCGGCGCCGGCGCCTACATCTGCGGCGAAGAATCGGCCATGATCGAATCGATCGAAGGCAAGCGCGGCATGCCGCGCCTGCGTCCGCCGTACGTGGCGCAGGTCGGCCTGTTCGGCCGTCCCACCCTGGAACACAATTTCGAGACCTTGCATTGGGTGCGCGACATCGTCGAAAAGGGCGCCGGCTGGTTCAGCGGCCATGGCCGCAACGGCCGCAAGGGTCTGCGTTCGTTCTCGGTCTCGGGCCGCGTCAAGGAGCCGGGCGTCAAGCTGGCGCCGGCCGGCATCACCATCCAGGAGCTGATCGACGAATATTGCGGCGGCATGCTCGACGGGCACGGCTTCTACGGCTACCTGCCGGGCGGCGCGTCGGGCGGTATCTTGCCGGCGTCGATGAACAACATCCCGCTCGACTTCGACACCCTGCAACCGTACGGCTGCTTCATCGGTTCGGCGGCGGTGGTGATCCTGTCCGACCACGACACCGCGGCGCAGGCGGCGCGCAATACCCTTAGCTTCTTCAAGCACGAGTCCTGCGGCCAGTGCACCCCATGCCGGGTCGGCACCGCCAAGGCGGTCACCCTGATGGAGCAGCCGCAGTGGGATACCGGCCTGCTGGCCGAGCTGTCGCAGGTGATGCGCGACGCCTCGATCTGCGGTCTTGGCCAGGCCGCGCCGAATCCCTTCGATTGCGTCGTCAAGTACTTCCCTCACGAGTTGGTGAAATCATGAATGCGATAACCCGAATCGACCAGGTCGCCCTGCAAGGCATCGAGGTCAAGTTTGAACTGAACGGCCGCGAAGTCCAGGCCTACGCCCACGAGACGCTGATCGAAGTGGCCGACCGCGAGGGCGTCGAGATTCCGCGCCTGTGCTACAAGGACGGCATGGAAGCGGTCGGCAACTGCCGTTCGTGCATGGTGGAGATCGACGGCGAGCGCGTGCTCGCGCCGTCCTGCTGCCGTCATCCGACCAATGGCATGAAGGTGCAAACGGCCAGCGAGCGCGCGGTCGCGGCCCAGAAGATGGTGCTCGAGCTGCTGCAGTCGGACATGCCGGAGACCGCATATACCCGCTACAACGAGGTGGACTTCTGGTCCAACAAGCTCTCGGTCGGCAAGCCGCGCTTCGCCGCGCGCCACCAGCCGAAGCAGGACGCTTCGCACGCCGGCATCACCGTCAACCTCGACGCCTGCATCCAGTGCACGCGCTGCCTGCGCGCCTGCCGCGACGAGCAGGTCAACGACGTGATCGGCCTGGCCTTCCGCGGCGACCACGCCAAGATCGTGTTCGACATGGACGATCCGATGGGCAGCTCGACCTGCGTCGGCTGCGGCGAATGCGTGCAGGCCTGCCCGACCGGCGCCCTGATGCCGGCGCGCGAGGTCGCGCTCGCCGTGCCGGACAAGAAGGTGGACTCGGTCTGCCCGTACTGCGGCGTCGGCTGCCAGCTGACCTACAACGTCAAGGACAACAAGATTCTCTACGTGGAGGGCCGCGACGGTCCCGCCAACCACGAGCGCCTGTGCGTCAAGGGTCGCTATGGTTTCGACTACGCGAATCACCCGCACCGCCTGACCAAGCCGCTGATCCGCCGCGCCGGCGTGCCGAAGACCGGCGACTTCGTGATGGACCCGGACCGCGTGCTGGACGTGTTCCGCGAAGCGACCTGGGAAGAGGCGCTGGACCTGGCCGGCGGCACGCTGGCCAAGATCCGCGATACCCACGGCAAGAAATCGCTGGCCGGCTTCGGCTCGGCCAAGGGCAGCCACGAGGAAGCCTACCTGTTCCAGAAACTGGTGCGCACCGGCTTCGGCAGCAATAACGTCGACCACTGCACCCGCCTGTGCCACGCCTCCTCGGTCGTCGCACTGCTCGAGGGGATCGGTTCGGGCGCGGTTTCGAACCCGGTGATGGACGTGACCAAGGCCGAGGTGATCTTCATCATCGGCGCCAACCCGACCGTCAACCATCCGGTCGCCGCGACCTGGATCAAGAACGCGGTCAAGAACGGCAGCAAGCTGGTGGTCTGCGATCCGCGCCGCTCCGAACTGGCGCGCAGCGCGCACCGCTACCTGCAGTTCAAGCCCGACACCGATGTCGCCATGCTCAACGCGATGATGCACGTGATCGTCACCGAAGGCCTGGTCGACAAGGAGTTCATCGCCAGCCGCACCATCGGCTACGAGGAGCTCGAGAAGAACGTGGCCGGCTACAGCCCCGAGCTGATGGCGCCGATCTGCGGCATCGATGCCGACACGCTGCGCTACGTGGCGCGCCTGTACGCGACCTCGAAGGCGTCGATCATCCTGTGGGGCATGGGCATTTCGCAGCACGTCCACGGCACCGACAACGCGCGCTGCCTGATCGCGCTGGCGCTGATGACCGGCCAGATCGGCCGCCCCGGCACCGGCCTGCATCCGCTGCGCGGCCAGAACAACGTGCAGGGCGCGTCCGACGCGGGCCTGATCCCGATGATGTTCCCCGACTACCAGCGGGTCGACAATGCGGAAGTGCGCGCCAAGTTCGAAAAAGCCTGGGGCATGCCGCTCGATCCGCAACCCGGCCTGACCGTGGTCGAGATCATGCACGAGATCAAAAAGGGCGGCATCCGCGGCATGTACATCATGGGCGAGAACCCGGCCATGTCGGACCCGGACGCCAACCATGCGCGCGAAGCGCTGGCCGCGCTCGACCACCTGGTGGTGCAGGACATCTTCCTGACCGAGACCGCCTATCTCGCCGACGTGATCCTGCCTGCCTCGGCCTTCCCGGAGAAGACCGGCACCTTCACCAACACCGACCGCCTGGTGCAGATGGGCCGCCAGGCCATCAACCCGCCGGGCGACGCCAAGCAGGACCTGTGGATCATCCAGGAACTGGCGCGCCGCGTGGGCCTCGACTGGCAGTACAACCATGTGTCGGAGGTGTTCGACGAGATGCGCCACACCATGCCTAGCATCGGCGGCATCACCTGGGACCGGCTGGAGCGCGAGCATGCGGTCACCTATCCTTGCGTGAAAGAGGGCGACGCCGGCGATTCGGTGGTGTTCACCGATACCTTCCCGCGCGAGTCCGGCCGTGCGCGTTTCGTCCCGGCCGACATCATCCCGGCCAACGAGCGCCCGGACGCCGAATACCCGATGGTCCTGATCACCGGCCGCCAGCTCGAACACTGGCACACTGGCTCGATGACCCGCCGTACCGCGGTGCTGGACGCGATCGAACCCGATCCGGTGGCGCTGGTGCACCCGCTCGACCTGACCCAGATGGGCGGCAAGCCGGGCGACGTGCTGACCATCGAATCGCGGCGCGGCAAGGTGGCGCTGTATGCGCGGGCCGACGACAGTTCACCGCGCGGTGCGATCTTCGTCCCGTTCTGCTACTACGAGGCGGCGATCAACAAGCTGACCAACGCCGCGCTCGACCCGTTCGGCAAGATCCCGGAGTTTAAATACTGCGCGATCCGCATCGCGCTGGGCGGCGAAGTCACGGAGCAGAGCAGCTACGGCGGCGGCCTGGTTTTGAAAGGCATGGCACAATAGTGATCATGACCCCGTCCGACCTCCTCAGATACCGCCCGCTGTTGTCCGAAGCGAGCGCCAGCCTCACCCACGACGTCTCCGTCGTGGACGAGCGCGGGCGCCGCTCGGTGATCGCGATCCCGGCTGAGCGGCCGCTGACGATGTACGTGGACAAACGCGAGCTGGTCACGCTGATGACCCTGGGCGGTGCGCCCGAAGCGCTGACCCTCGGTTACCTGCGCAACCAGCGGCTGGTCAAGTCGATCGAGGACATCAAGTCGGTGCAGGTCGATTGGGCGGTCGATGCGGTGGCCGTGGTCACCCACAAGGGCATCGCCGACGTCGAGGAACGCACCTCCAAGAAGGTGGTCACCACCGGCTGCGGCCAGGGCTCGGTGTTCGGCGGCCTGATGGACGAGGTGGACCAGATCGCGCTGCCGGCCGATGCGCGCCTGTCGCAATCGACGGTGTACAAGATCGTCGAAACCATCCGCACCCAGCAATCCATCTACAAGCAGGCCGGTTCGGTGCATGGCTGCGCGCTGTTCTCGAATACCGGCGAGCTGCTGTATTTTTTCGAAGACGTGGGCCGCCACAACGCGGTCGACGCGATCGCCGGGCGCATGTGGCTGGACGGGATGCGCGGCGAAGACAAGGTGTTCTACACCACCGGGCGCCTGACGTCCGAGATGGTGATCAAGGGCGCGCAGATGGGTATTCCCTTCCTGCTGTCGCGCTCCGGCACTACCCAGATGGGGCATATGGTGG
>DASRXO010000234.1:0-4455 GCA_035654095.1 Telluria sp. | reverse complement strand
GCCTGCATGCGGGCGTCAAGCGGCGCGCCGGTCCGGTGCCGACGGTGGCCTGCCCCAACTGCGGCTCGCAGCACACCCAGCTCACCAGCCAGTTCGGTTCGACGCCGTGCAAGGCGCTCTACAAATGCCTGGACTGCCGCGAACCCTTCGATTACTTCAAGTGCCACTAGGGCGATCATGAGCAAATTCTATCCACTGCCGGTCGCCAAGGTGCACAAGGAGACGCGCGACACCATCGCCGTCACCTTCGACGTGCCGCCGGCGCTGAAGGAACGCTTCGCCTACGTGCAGGGCCAGCACCTGACCTTGCGCGCCCAGATCAACGAGGAAGACGTGCGCCGCTCGTATTCGATCTGCTCCGCGGTGCAGGACGGCGCGCTGCGCGTGGCGATCAAGCGCACGCCGGGCGGCCTGTTCTCGACCTGGGCCAACGACACGCTCCAACCCGGCGCGACGATCGAGGTGATGCCGCCGATGGGCCACTTCAACGTGCCGCTCGCGGCCGGCAACGCCAGGCATTACGTCGCGTTCGCGGCGGGCAGCGGCATCACGCCGATCCTGTCGATCGTCAAGACCACGCTGCTGGCCGAGCCGCGCAGCCGCTTCACCCTGTTCTACGGTAATCGCGCCTCATCGTCGGTGATCTTCAAGGACGAACTCACCGACCTGAAAGACATCTACACCGAGCGCCTGACCCTGGCCTATGTGATGAGCCGCGAGCAGCAGGACATCGAGCTGTTCAACGGCCGCATCACCAAGGAGAAGTGCAAGCAGTTCCTGCGGCATTGGGTGCGCATCGAGGATATCGACGTCGCCTTCATCTGCGGGCCGGAAGACATGATGCATGGCGTGTCCGAAGCGCTGCAGGAAGCCGGCATGCCGAAGCAGCAGATCAAGATCGAACTGTTCGCGGCCAGCATCCCCAAGCACCAGCACAAGGCGCGCCAGCTCGACGCCGCGGCGCGCAACGAGACCGAAGTCACGGTCATCATGGACGGCAACCACACCAGCTTCACGATGGACAAGGACAAGGAGTCGATCCTCGACGCCGGCCTGCGCGCCGGGATCGACATGCGCTACTCCTGCAAGGGCGGCGTATGCTCGACCTGCCGCTGCAAACTGGTGGACGGCAAGGTGGACATGGACGCCAACTACGCGCTCGAAGACTACGAGATCGCGCGCGGCTTCGTCCTCAGCTGCCAGAGCTTCCCCGTGACCGACAGGGTGGTGGTCGATTTCGACCAGGCCGAATAAACCGAACAAGAACAGCCGGAGACCAGCATGAACTACGAGAACATCAAATTCGAGATCAAGGACGGCATCGCGCTGCTCACCCTCCACCGGCCCGACAAGTTGAACAGCTTCACCCAGGCCATGCACCTCGAAGTGCGCAACGCGCTGGCCGCGGTCAAGACCGACCCCACGGTGCGGGTGCTGGTGCTGACCGGCGCCGGGCGCGGCTTCTGCGCCGGGCAGGACCTGTCCGACCGCGCGGTGGAACCGGGCGCGCAGGGCGTCGACCTCGGCGAATCGGTCGAGCAGTACTATGCGCCGCTGGTGCTGAGCCTGCGCTCGCTGCCGATGCCGGTGATCTGCGCGGTCAACGGCGTGGCGGCCGGCGCCGGCGCCAACCTCGCGCTGGCTTGCGACATCGTGCTCGCCGCGAAGTCCGCGGTGTTCATCGAGGCCTTCTGCAAACTGGGCCTGATCCCCGACACCGGCGGCACCTGGCATCTGCCGCGCCTGATCGGCATGGCGCGCGCCACCGGCCTCGCCATGCTGGGCGAGAAGCTGAGCGCCGACACCGCCGAAAAATGGGGCCTGATCTGGCGCTGCGTGCCCGATGCCGCGCTAATGGACGAGGCGATGGCGATGGCCGAGCACTTCGCCTTCGCGCCGACCAAGGGCCTGGCCTTCACCAAGAAGGCGCTGCAGGCCAGCTACGCCAACACCTTGCCGGAGCAGCTCAAGCTGGAAGGCGAGATGATGCGCGAACTCGGTTACAGCCACGACTACCGCGAGGGCGTGGCCGCCTTCATCGAAAAGCGTCCCGCGCACTTCAAGGGAGAATGAGGATGGCGTCCAGCGCACTTGAACCAGGCAGCGTCGTCGCCGTGATCGGCAGCGGCGCCATGGGGGCGGGCATCGCCCAGGTGGCGGCTGCGGCGGGCTACCGGGTCAAGCTGTTCGACACCCGGCCCGACGCGGTCGAGAAGGCGATCGCCGACATCGGCAAGGTGTACCGCAAGCTGGTCGAAAAAGGCCGCATGAGCGGCGAGGCCGCCGACGCCGCCTTCGCCCGCCTGCGCGGCGTGGCCGGCCTGCGCGAAGCCGGCGACGCCGCGCTGGTGGTCGAGGCCATCGTCGAGAACCTGGACGTCAAGCGCATGTTGTTCGCCGATCTCGAAACGGTGGTCGGCGACGGCTGCATCCTCGCCACCAATACCTCGTCGATTTCGGTCACCGCCATCGCGGCCCGGCTGCGTCGTCCGGAGCGCCTGGTCGGCATGCACTTCTTTAATCCGGTGCCGCTGATGGCGCTGGTCGAAGTGATCAGCGGCCTGGCCACCGCGCCCGACGTGGCCGACACGGTGTATGCCACCGCCGCGGCCTGGGGCAAGGAGCCGGTGCACGCGAAGTCGACGCCCGGCTTCATCGTCAACCGCGTGGCGCGGCCGTTCTACGCCGAGGGCTTGCGCCTGCTGCTCGAACAGGCGTCCGATCCCGCCACGCTGGACACGGTGATGCGCGAGAGCGGCGGCTTCCGCATGGGGCCTTTCGAGCTGATGGACCTGATCGGCCACGACGTCAATTTCTCGGTCACCGAGTCGGTGTTCAATGCCTGTTTCGGCGATCCGCGCTTCATGCCCTCGGTGCTGCAGCGGGAGATGGTCGACGCCGGCTTCCTGGGCCGCAAATCGGGGCGCGGCTTCTACCGCTACGGCGACGACGCGGTGAAGCCCGAGCCGCATGCCGAGGCGCAGCAGCGCAAGCCGGAATCGGTCAGCATCAGCATCGAGACGGGCGTCAGCGGCGCAATCACCGACCCGATGGAGCGGCGCCTCACCGCCGCCGGCTACAAGGTCGCCCACCGCAAGCCGCTGCCGGGCGCCGGCGAGCATGAGGCGCCGGCCTTCCACTGCAACGGCGCCGCCGTGTTCCTGACCGACGGCCGCAGCGCCACCGAGCGCGGGCGCGCCAACAAGCATGACGATACCGTGCTGTTCGACCTCGCGTTCGATTACGCGAGCGCCACCCGCATCGCACTGGCGCGCGGCGACCGCTGCAGCGACTCGGCCTACTACGCGGCGGTCGGCTTGTTCCAGGCCGCCGGCTTCACCGTCACCCGCATCGACGACGTGCCCGGCATGGCCGTGATGCGCACCGTCGCCATGCTGGCCAACGAGGCCGCCGACGCCGTCAACCAGGGCGTGTGCAGCGCGCAGGCGGTCGACATCGCGATGCAGAAGGGCGTCAATTATCCGCGCGGGCCGCTGGCCTGGGCCGATACGGTGGGCACGGCGCAGATCGTCGCGGTCCTGTCCAACCTGGCGGCCACATACGGCGAAGAGCGCTACCGCGTCTCGCCGCTGCTGCGCCGCAAACTGGCGAACGGAGCACGCTTCCATGCATAGGGATGCCCAGGCGCTGGCCGAACTGGCCGGCAAGACCATGTACCAACGCGACCCGGCCAGCCAGGCGCTGGGCATGCAGCTGGCCGAGATCCGGCCCGGCTATGCGCGCATGACGATGCCGGTGCGCGCCGATATGCTGAACGGCCACCAGACCTGCCACGGCGGCTACATCTTCATGCTGGCCGACAGCGCCTTTGCCTTCGCCTGCAATTCGCACAACCACAATACGGTGGGCGCCGGCTGCAGCATCGACTACCTGGCGCCGGGCCGCGAGGGCGACTTGCTGACGGCGGAAGCGGTCGAACAGGCGCTGGCCGGCAAGACCGGGGTCTACGACATCAAGGTCAGCAACCAGGAGGGGCGCACCGTCGCGCTGTTCCGCGGGAAGTCGCATCGCGTCGCCGGCCTGGTAGCCGACACCGGCGCCTGAGCCGGAATCCGGCAAGAGGAGGCAACATGGTCCAAGGTACACCTGCCCCCGGCGAGCTGGAGCCGATCGAGCGCGCCAGCCGCGACGAACTCCAGGCCTTGCAGCTGGAGCGCATGCAGTGGTCGCTCAAGCACGCCTACGACAAGGTGCCGCACTACCGCGCCGCGTTCGACGCGGCCGGCGTGCATCCGGACGACCTCAAGTCGCTGGCCGACATCGCCAAATTTCCGTTCACCGACAAGAGGACCCTGCGCGATCACTATCCCTTCGGCCTGTTCGCCGTGCCGCGCGAGCAGGTGGTGCGGATCCACGCCTCGAGCGGCACCACCGGCAAGGCGACGGTGGTCGGCTACACCCGGAACGACATCGACACCTGGGCCACGGTGGTGG
>DASRXO010000233.1:0-4061 GCA_035654095.1 Telluria sp. | reverse complement strand
CAGCTTCAGCGGCAACCGCTTGTTTGCGGCGACCAATCCGAACCCGAGCGAGCGCAAGCTCAACGCCAAGGCGGGCGTCGGCCTCGAATACAAGCTCAGCGAGGCGCTGGCCGTACGCGGCGAAGTCGAGCGCTACCGCGTGAACGATGCGGTGGGCAATCGCGGCGACGTCGACCTGGTGTCGCTCAACCTGGTCTACAAGCTGGGCCGTCCGGCGGCCAAAGCGGCGGTCGCGTATGTGCCGCCGCCGGTGGCCGAGCCGGCGCCGGCCCCGGTCGCGGCGCCCGCCCCGCCGCCACCTGTGGCGCCGGTGCCCGTGTCCGAGAAGGTCTCGTTCGCGGCCGAAACGCTGTTCGATTTCGACCGCTCGGCAGTCAAGCCGGAAGGCAAGGCCGCGCTCGACGATCTGCTGGTCAAGCTGCAAGGCATGAACACCGAAGTGATGATCACGGTCGGGCATGCCGACTCGGTCGGCTCCGATGCCTACAACCAGAAGCTGTCGCTGCGCCGCGCCGACGCGGTCAAGGCTTACCTCGTCTCGAAGGGGGTCGAGGCATCGCGCGTGTACACCGAAGGAAAAGGCGAAACCCAGCCGATCGCCGACAATAAAACCGCCGCAGGCCGCGCCAAAAACCGCCGCGTGACGGTCGAAGTGGTCGGCACCCGCAGCACGAACTAAGCCAGCCGCGCTTGCCGCACAGCCGCCCCGCGCAAGCCGGGCGGCTTTTTCCTTGTCGGGTGTTTCCTTGGACTAAGCTGGCGGCGCTGGAAGCGGCCTCATGATAGGCTATTGGACGCGTAGTCAAATACTATTTCAAATGTTTTTCCAATAGCCTTATACTACGTCCCGTATAACCTTTCCTCAACCTTGCAAGGATGATTCAATGAAAACTGTAGGCGAAAAATTAGACGCGTTTAGTGTTCCAGCAGCGAAGCCAGGCTTCAACCACCACGAAGAAAACGGCGTGTCGGCATTCGAGACGATCACCGAAGCTTCGTTTCCGGGCAAGTGGAAAGTCATCTACTTCTACCCGAAAGACTTCACGTTCGTCTGCCCGACCGAAATCGTTGAGTTCGCCAAACTGAACAACGACCTGAAAGACCGCGACGCGGTGCTGATGGGCGGCTCCACCGACAACGAGTTCTGCAAACTGGCATGGCGCCGTGAGCACAAGGACCTCGACAAGCTGAACCACTACGCCTTCGGCGATGCGACCGGCGCGCTGGTCGACATGCTCGGCGTGCGCGATCCGGCCGCTGGCGTGGCCCTGCGCGCGACCTTCATCGTCGATCCGGACAACGTCATCCAGCACGTGTCGGTCAACAACCTGAACGTCGGCCGCAACCCGTCCGAAATCCTGCGTATCCTGGACGGCCTGCAAACGGACGAACTGTGCCCATGCAACCGTTCGGTGGGCGGCGCAACGCTCTGATCGGTCTTGTTGGAAACCCGCTTCGGCGGGTTTTTAAAACGCTAGACAATAGGATTTAACAATGGAATTTCTGAATTCGATTAAAGAACTGATCCCGGATTACGCCAAGGACATCCGCCTGAACATCGACGGCACCATCGCCCGCTCCAGCCTCGAGGGCAATGACGCGGTCGGCGTGGCGCTGGCGGCGGCGTTCGCGGCCAAGAGCCGCAAGATCATCGACGTCATCACCGCCAGCGGCGCGCTGAGTGCGGAAGAAAGCACCGCCGCCCTGACCGCGGCCGCGCTGATGGGCATGAACAATGTCTGGTATCCCTACGTCGAGATGACGGAAGACGCCGACCTCAAGGGCCAGCCGGCCCAGCTGCGCATGAACGCCTACGCCACCAACGGCGGCGTCGACAAGCGGCGCTTCGAGATGTACGCGCTGTCGGCCTCGATCATCGGCAAATGCCAGTTCTGCGTGAAGTCGCACTTCGACCTGCTCAAGAAAGAGGGCATGTCCTCGCAGCAGCTGCGCGATGTGGGCCGGATCGCGGCGGTGGTGAATGCGGCGGCGCAGGTGATCGCGGCGTCGAGCTGATCAGTGGACGAAGAAACCGGCGCCGCCGTTCAGCAGCTCGGTCGAGCACAGCAGGGCGGTGGCGGCAGCGGCCAGTGCGAAATGCAGGGCGGTCCAGGTCATCGGGCGTAAGCGCATCATGATGGTCCTCCTGTCGTGCTTGTTCGGATAGCTACAGCTTAGGCGCTGTTCTGAATGGAAACTATCGGCCAAGCGAGCGCCACGGTGTAGGACAACCGCCCGTCTTCTTGCTATTTCGTAAATACAATGGCGCTGGCGGGTCTCCTACGCGGCGGCTGGATGGCGTCCTATAGCGGTGCTCGGCAGTGCGCCTTACAGTCGGCGCATGACGACCCATGACCCCCAACTCTTGAACCAGGGCTTGCGTGCGGCGCGCCGCAACGCCATCCGCACGCTGCTGCGCAGCGTGTTCGGCGTCGAGCATTTGCGCGACGGCCAGCGGCAAGTCATCGACCAGGTGCTCGACGGACGCGACACGCTCGCCATCATGCCGACCGGCAGCGGCAAATCGCTGTGCTACCAGATTCCCGCGCGCCTGCTCGACGGCACCACGATCGTGGTCTCGCCGCTGATCTCGCTGATGAAGGACCAGCTCGAAAAGCTCGACGCGCTCGGCATCCGCGCCGCGCAGCTCAATAGCAGCCTGTCGCGCGAGGAAGAAGAGGCCGCGCTCGACGGCCTGCGCCACAGCGGCCACGAAATCGTGTTCTGCACGCCCGAGCGGCTAGCGATGCCCGGGTTCCTGGAGCTGCTCAAGCGGGTCAAGGTCGCGCTGATGGTGATCGACGAAGCGCACTGCATCTCGCAATGGGGCCACGACTTCCGCCCCGCCTACCTCGAGCTGGCCGCCAGCATCGATGCGCTGGGCCGCCCGCCGCTGCTGGCGCTGACCGCCACCGCCACCGACGAGGTGGTGGCCGACATCGGCAAGCAGCTGGGCCGCCCGCGCATCGGCGTCGTCAACACCGGCATCTACCGGCCGAACCTGCGCTACCGCGTGCTCCAGGTCACCAATGCCGACGAAAAAACCGCGCAGGCGCTGGAGCTGGTGCGCCAGAGCGCCGGCGTCGGCATCGTCTACGCGGCGACCGTGAAGGCGGCCGAGGAACTGCACCAGGCCCTGCTCGACGCGGGCGAGGACGCGACGCTTTATCACGGCAAGCTGCACGCCGCCGAGCGCAAGCAGAACCAGGACCTGTTCATGAACGGCGCGCGGCGCGTGATGGTCGCCACCAACGCCTTCGGCATGGGCATCGACAAGCCCGACACGCGCTTCGTGCTGCACCTGCAGATACCCGCCAACCTCGAAGCCTACTACCAGGAGTCGGGCCGGGCCGGACGCGATGGCGAGGACGCCGACTGCACCCTGCTGTTCCTGCAGGACGACAAGCGCGTGCAGCAGTTTTTCCTGGTGAAGCACTACCCGCAGGCGGCCGAGCTGAAGGCGGTGTACGAGCGGGTCGCGCAGCTGGCGAAGGAAGGCCCGGTGAGTTTCGACGCGCTCGGCGAGGGCGACGAGGAGCTGCCGGCACAGAAGATCAAGGTCGGCCTCAAGCTGCTCAAGGACGGCCGTCTGCTGCGCCAGAACCGCAAGCTCGGCTACCTGTTGACCGCGACCGTGCCGCGCGCCGCCCTGTACCGGGAGCTGGCCGATATCTACGCCCAAAAGCGGGCGCGCGACCGCGACGCGCTCGAGCAAATGGTATCGTATGCGGTGAGCGGCTTTTGCCGCTGGAAGGTGCTGCTCGATTATTTCGGCGACCCGGTCGAGGGCTTCGAACGTTGCTGCAAGTGCGACAATTGTGTCAACCCGCCGCTGGTCGAACTGCCCGAGATCCGCGACGACGAGTTCGAGCAGGACGCCCAGTCCGCGCCGGAGCCATTGTTCGAAATCGGCGCGCGGGTCAAGGTGCCGAAGTTCGAGGCGGGAACGGTGCAGGCGGTGGCCGGCGACCAGGTCACGATCGTCTTCCCCGACCGCAGCACCCGCACATTCCTGGCGGAGTACGTGGCGCCCGCCTGACACGAAAGGACGCGCATGGCTG
>DASRXO010000232.1:0-2475 GCA_035654095.1 Telluria sp. | reverse complement strand
CTACGCCGGCCGGCCGTCGGACGTGACGCCGGTTGCCGGCGAATGCGTGCGCATCATGACCGGCGGCGTGATGCCGGCCGGCTGCGACAGCGTGGTGCCGCAGGAATTCGTGGCGGCGGCGAGCGAGACCGGCATCACGCTGGACCCCGGCACGATCCGCACCGGCGACAACCGCCGCTTCGCCGGCGAAGACCTGAAGGCCGGCAGCGCCGCGCTCAAGAAGGGCAAGATCATCCGCCCGGCCGACCTCGGGCTGCTGGCATCGCTCGGCATCGCCGAGGTGCCGGTGCAGCGCCGCTTGCGGGTCGCGTTTTTCTCGACCGGCGACGAATTGCGCTCGATCGGCGAGCCGCTGGACGCCGGCTGCGTCTACGACAGCAACCGCTACACGCTGCATGGCATGCTGACCCGGCTCGGCTGCGACATCATCGACATGGGCGTGGTGCGCGACGAGCCGCAAGCGCTGGAAGACGCGCTGCGCACCGCCTGCGAAAACGCCGACGCGATCGTCACCTCCGGCGGGGTGTCGGTTGGCGCGGCCGATTACACCAGGCAGATCATGGCGCGCCTGGGCGACGTCACGTTCTGGAAGATCGGCATGCGGCCGGGGCGCCCGCTGGCGTTCGGGCGCATCGCCTCGAACGGCAAGAGCGCCTTCCTGTTTGGGCTGCCGGGCAATCCGGTGGCGGTGATGGTGTCGTTCTACTTCTTCGCGCGCGCCGCGCTGCTGCACATGATGGGCGCCGACGCGCCGCTGCCGATGCTGAAGGTGAAGTCGGCCGGCGCGATCCGCAAGAAGCCGGGCCGCACCGAATACCAGCGCGGCATTTTGTCGCTCGATGCCGGCGGCGTGCAGCAGGTAGCGATCACCGGCTCGCAAGGATCGGGCATCCTGCGCTCGATGTCGGAAGCGAACTGCATGGTGGTGCTGCACGACGAGCAGGGCAATGTCGCCGTGGGCGACCAGGTCGACGTGCTGCTGTTCGAAGGGCTGGTCTGATCCGCGTGGGCACGGTAAATCCGTACCCACCCTACGGGCTGGTCTGATCCGCGTGGGCACGGTGAATCCGTACCCACCCTACAGGCTGGTAGGGTGGGTACGGATTCACCGTGCCCACGCGGATGCTGCGTCAATCGTCAGCGACTAGCCTCGCCGGCTCCCGCTGGTTCTCTCTGTGACTGTTATCCGCCCGGACCTTCGGTATCCGGCAGATCGAGATCGGGCCCCAGCATCAGCTGCGCCGCTTCGTTCGGCAGCGCTTCGACCGATTTCAGCTTGCGCGCCATCTGGCGGCTGCGCACTTCGGCGCTCTCGATGTTGCGCGCGGCCTTCTCCAGCGTCAGCCTGGTCTGGCTCAGCACATCGCCGAACTTGCCGAACTCGGTCTTCACCGCGCCCAGCACCTGCCACACCTCGGACGAGCGCTTCTCGAGCGCCAGCGTGCGAAAGCCCATTTGCAGGCTGTTGAGGATGGCCGACAGCGTCGATGGCCCGGCGATGCTGACGCGCAGTTCGCGCTGCAGGTCGTCGGCCAGGCCGGGGCGCCGCATCACTTCCGCGTACAGGCCCTCGGTCGGCAGGAACAGGATCGCAAAGTCGGTGGTGTGCGGCGGCGCCAGGTACTTCTCGCAGATGGTCTTCGCTTCCAGCCGCACCGCGCGTTCGAGTTCGCGGCCGGCCTGCAGCACCGCCTCGGCGTCGGCGCGCTCGGCGGCGTCGACCAGCCGCTCGTACTGCTCTTTCGGGAACTTGGCGTCGATCGGCATCCAGACCGGCGCGCCGCCCTCCACGCTGCCCGGCAGCTTGATCGCAAATTCGACCCGCGCGCCGCTGCCGGGGATGGTCTCGATGTTCTTCGCGTACTGGTCGACCGTCAGCACCTGCTCGAGCAGCATCTCGAGCTGCACCTCGCCCCAGGTGCCGCGGGTCTTGACGTTGGTGAGCACACGTTTCAGGTCGCCCACGCCGATCGCCAGCTGCTGCATCTCGCCCAGGCCCTGATGGACTTTTTCGAGCCGCTCGGAGACCTGGCGGAACGATTCGGTCAGCCGCGATTCGAGCGTGGCGTGCAGCTTCTCGTCGACCGTCTTGCGCATCTCCTCGAGGCGCAGCCCGTTGTCGGCCTGCAGGTCCTTGATCCTGGCCTCCAGCGTGGCGCGCACTTCGAGCATGCGCTGGGCGTTCGATTCGGTCAGCGTGGACAGGGTCTGGTTCAGCGTGTCGGCGAAGCGCTTGAGTGTCTGCGACTGCTCCTCGCGCCCGCTGATGCTTTGCAAATGGATCTGCTGGCGCATGCTGTCGAGCTGCTGCGCGGTGGCCGCGTGGTTCTGGGCGAGGATGGCGCCGACCTCCTGGCGCGTGGCTTGGGCGCTGGCCTGCAGTTCGCGCCGCAGCTCGCGTTCGATGCGCTCGAAGTGCGCCGCATCGCCGCCGCGCGCGCGCAGCAGCGCCGCCAGTTGCAGGCCGATTGCGAT
>DASRXO010000231.1:0-12930 GCA_035654095.1 Telluria sp. | reverse complement strand
GCAACCGGGCGTCGACATCGTGATCGGGCCGGGCACCGAAATCATCAGTTGCGAAGGCAACATCGTGACGGCCGGCGGTATCGACAGCCACATCCACTTCATCTGCCCGCAGCAGATCGAAGAGGCCTTGATGAGCGGCGTGACCACCATGATCGGCGGCGGCACCGGGCCGGCGGTGGGCACCGCGGCCACCACCTGCACGCCGGGACCCTGGCATCTGCATGCGATGCTGGCCGCGGCCGACGCCTTCCCGATGAACCTCGGCTTTCTCGGCAAGGGCAATGTGAGCCTGCCGGCGCCGCTCGAGGAGCAGGTGCTGGCCGGCGCCGTCGGCCTGAAGCTGCACGAGGACTGGGGCAGCACCCCGGCCGCGATCGACAACTGCCTGGCGGTGGCCGACCGGCTCGATGTGCAGGTTGCGATCCACACCGACACGCTGAACGAGGGCGGCTTCCTCGAAGCCACGCTGGCCGCGTTCAAGGACCGCACCATCCACACCTTCCACACCGAGGGTGCCGGCGGCGGCCATGCGCCCGACATCATCGCCGCGGTCGGGCAGGACAATGTGCTGCCTTCGTCGACCAACCCGACCCGCCCGTTCACCGTCAACACGCTCGACGAGCACCTCGACATGCTGATGGTCTGCCACCACCTCGACCCGGCCATCGCCGAGGACGTGGCGTTCGCCGAATCGCGCATCCGGCAAGAGACCATCGCGGCCGAGGACATCCTGCACGACCTCGGCGCGATCTCGATGATGTCGTCCGACTCGCAGGCCATGGGGCGGGTCGGCGAAGTCATCATGCGCACCTGGCAGACCGCGCACAAGATGAAGCAGCAGCGCGGACCGCTGGCGCCGGACGGCGCGCGCAACGACAACTTCCGCGTCAAGCGCTACATCGCCAAGTACACCATCAACCCGGCCATCACGCATGGCGTCGCGCACGCGGTCGGCTCGCTGGAGGTGGGCAAGATCGCCGACATCGTGCTGTGGAAGCCGGCCTTCTTCGGCGTCAAGCCGTCGATGATCCTGAAAGGCGGGATGATCGCCGCGGCCCAGATGGGCGACCCGAACGCCTCGATCCCGACGCCGCAGCCTGTGCATTACCGGATGATGTTCGGCGCGTTCGGCGGCGGCCTCAAGAAATCGTTCACCTTCGTCTCGCAGGCCGCTTACGACGCCGGCATCGGCAAGCAACTCGGCTTGTCCAAGACCCTGATCCCGGTGCGCGGCATGCGCCGCCTGCGCAAGGCCGACATGATCCACAACGGCGCCACGCCGCGCATGGAAGTCGATCCCGAAACCTACGAGGTGCGCGCCGACGGCGAGCTGCTGGTGTGCGAGGCGGCCGCGGTGCTGCCGATGGCGCAGCGTTATTTTCTGTTCTGAGGAAAACCGATGATCACCCTGCATACCAAGCTGGAACAAGCGGACGAGGTCCACGACGAACTGGTGCTGGCCTACGACCAGCGCGAGAAGTGCCGCCTGCGCGCGCGTCTCGCCTCGGGCGGCGAGGCCGCGCTGTTCATGGCGCGCGGCACGGTGCTGCGCAACGGCGACTTGCTGACCGGCGAAGACCGGCGCGTGGTGCGCGTGACCGCCGCGCGCGAGCCGACCTACCTGGTGCATTGCCCGACCGAGCGGGTGATGGCGCGCTGCGCCTTCCATCTCGGGAACCGGCATACGCAGGTGCAGATCGGCACCGGTTCGCTGCGCATCCGCGTCGACCCGGTGCTCAAGGAGATGGTCGAGGGGCTGGGCGCGCGCGTGATCGAGGAGGTCGCGGCCTTCGAGCCGGAGCCGGGCGCCTATGCCGGCGCGGGCCACAGCCATGGCGGCGGCCACGCGCTGGCGCCGGTGCCGCTACGCCAGAAGATCCATCGTCCGAGCGACCCGGTGGCCTGATGAACGCGACCGCGCTGCTCCACCTGCTGCAATTTGCCAGCCCGGCGCTGCCGATCGGCGGCTACAGCTATTCGCAGGGGCTGGAAACGGCGCTCGAAGCGGGCCTGGTGCACGACGCCGAGACCAGCCGCGCATGGATCGCGCGCCACCTGCACGAAGTGGTGGCGCAATGGGACGCGCCGCTATTCTGGCGCCTGCTGAAGGCCTTCGAGGCGCGCGACGACGCTTCGGTGGCGCTGTGGGCCGAGCGCTTCCTGGCCTCGCGCGACACCGCCGAATTGCGCGCCGAGACGATCCAGATGGGTTATTCGCTCACGCGCCTGCTGGCCGAATTGGGCGTGGCCGAGGTCGCGCCGCTGGGCGCCGAGGTGGCGCTGCCGACGGCTTTCGCCTGTGCCTGCGATGCGCTCGACATCCCGCACCAGGAAGCGCTGCTGGCGATGCTGTTCGCCTGGACCGAGAACCAGGTGCTGGTGTGCGTCAAGTCGGTGCCGCTGGGGCAGGTGGCCGGCCAGCGCATGCTGCTGTCGCTGCGGCCCGCGCTGGAGCAGGCCGCGCGCCATGCGCAGACGGTGGGCGACGACGCGCTGTCGAATTGGTCGCCCGGCTTATCCATCCTGTCGATGCGGCACGAGGTGCAGCACGGCAGGCTTTATCGATCTTGAAAAGAGGCGCCATGACATCGAATCCACTGAGGGTCGGCATCGGCGGCCCGGTCGGCTCCGGCAAGACCGCGCTGTGCGAGAAGCTGTGCAAGGGCATGCGCGACCGGTACGACATGGCCGTCATCACCAACGACATCTACACCCGCGAGGACATGGAGATCCTGCTGCGCGCGAACGCGCTGGCGCCGGAGCGCCTGATGGGGGTGGAGACCGGCGGCTGCCCGCACACCGCGATCCGCGAGGACGCGTCGATCAACCTCGAGGCGATCGCGCGCATGCAGGCCGACTTCCCGGACCTCGACCTGATCCTGATCGAGTCGGGCGGCGACAACCTGGCCGCCACCTTCAGCCCCGAACTGTCGGACCTGACCTTGTACGTGATCGACGTGGCGGGCGGCGAGAAGATCCCGCGCAAGGGCGGGCCGGGCATCACCCGCTCCGACCTCCTGATCATCAACAAGACCGACCTCGCGCCGCACGTCGGCGCGAATCTCGACATCATGGCGCAGGACGCCAAACGCCAGCGCGGCGAGCGGCCCTTCGTGTTCACCAATTTGCGCAGCGGGGAGGGGGTGGCCGAAGTGATCGCCTTCATCCGCGAGCAGGGTCTGCTCGAAGCCTGACGCTAGGCCGGTGGGCGCGGCGGCGCCAGCACGATGGGCGCGGCCAGTTCGGGCCGCAAGCCCTGGTGGCCCCGGTAGGCGGCGGCGATGGCGGCCATGTCGAGCTCGGGGTCGCCGGTCAGGTCGATCGTGTCGACCACGCCGAGCTCCTTGTTGGGGAAGTCGAGATACACGATCAGCAGCGGCACCTTGGCGGTCAGGGCCAGGTGATAGAAGCCGCTGCGCCAGTGCGGACGGTAGCTGCGCGTGCCTTCCGGCGTGATCGCCAGCCAGAACCAGTCGGCCGCGTGCATGGTGTCGGCCAGGCGCTGGGTGGCGCCGGTCGCGGTGCTGCGTTCGGTCGCCACGCCGTCCCAATGACGCATGAAGACGCCGAGCGGGCCGCGGAACAGCGACTCCTTGCCGAGCCAGCGGAAGGGCAGGCCGAGCGCCCATTTGCCGAGCAGGCCGACCACGAAATCCCAGTTCGAGGTATGCGGGTAGACCACCGCCACGCCGTGCGGACCGGGCAGCGGTTTGTAGCGCAGGCGCCAGCCGGCCAGCTGCAGCAGGCGCAGCGACATGCGCTGGCGCCAGGTGGGGAGCGCTGCCGGTTGCAGCAGGTCGTCGCTCATCGGGTCTCCGTTCTCGTCGTTATAGCCGGCGCATCTAAAATTGCATGCCGGAAAATCTGCGCCTGCATTCTATAACTTGCCGAAATGGGCGACAAGCGAAAAAACGGGGCCAGTTAACAGTTCAAGTATTATGGAAATATTGAAATTGACTTCGCAAGGGCCGAGGCCGGTTCCATTGACACCAGACACGCACTGGGCGCGCTGGCAGGACGGCCACTTCATCATCTACAGCGCCAAGTTCGCGACCATGAATGCGCTGATCGGCTTCCTGATCGAGAACTGCTGCGGCGGCAAGCCCTGCGGTCCGGCGCTGCGGCCGGTATGACGCTGGCGCGACGGCTGGTGGCCGAAGGGGGGGGCACGGCGCTGCTGGTGGCGGTGGTGATCGGCTCCGGCATCATGGCGCGGAACCTGAGCGGTGGGCGTGCGGCGCTGGCGCTACTGGCGAATGCGATCGCGAGCGGCGTCGGACTGGTGGCGTCGATCCTGATGTTCGGCGGGGTGTCGGGCGCGCACTTCAATCCGGTGGTGACGCTGTCGGCCGCATGGCAAGGGGGCCGATACGCGGGCCGACAACGAGATCAGCGAGCCAGCAGAGCGATCAGCATGACGGCCGAGACGATTAGCCCGCCGACCACCATCAATTTGCCGAGAACGATCATGACGCGGCCCCGAGCATCTGGATCCGAGAGGTATTCGATCAGCCTGTTCATAGCATGTCCTTGCGCGATTAAGTATAGCATTCACATGTTGACGGTCCATGCATGAGTCAATGTCAACGAGAACGCAGTAATAGCTGACGCCCAAATGGACAGGCGCATGATGCTCGGTATGGGTGTGCCGGTTTGAGTCGCTTTTTTTCTGACTTGACCAAGTTCTTCATCGAAGGCGTCCATGGTTCCAAATAGCACCAGCACCGATGAAAAGACAATGATCAGGGTATGCCAAGCAATGGCGACCCAAGCGATGATTATCCCGATGTTCACTGCGTCGTGGTTGCCAGAAAGTCGCTGCAGGTTGCCCGCAGCTTCATACCACGCAGCGGCGCACAGGGCGATGACAGTCCAGAATAGTTGCCCGTCTTGCAGAGAACGCCGTACAAGTTTCTTCACCGTTCCCGGATACCTCTTGCTCGTGCTGAGCAAGGGGAGCAGGGCGATTGGTGCAAGCAATGGAACTGCAACGTTCAAAAGAAACCACGCGGTAAATTTAAAGTATTCCATTCGTAGACCCGATTAGAAAAACCACCATCCACCATATAGGCTTGAAGCATGGACGTTACGATTTACCACAACCCGCGCTGCGGCACTTCGCGCAATACGCTGGCACTGATCCGCAATGCCGGGGTCGAGCCGACCGTGATCGACTACCTCGCGCGGCCGCCTTCGCATACCTTGTTGAAGGCGATGATCGGCGCCGCCGGCCTGTCCGTGCGCGACGCGATGCGCAGCAAGGAGAAGGAGTACGCCGAACTCGGCCTCGCCGATCCCGCGCTCGGCGACGACGCGCTGATCGATGCGATGCTCGCCCATCCGGTGTTGATCAACCGGCCGTTCGTCGTCACCCCGCACGGCGTGCGCCTGTGCCGGCCGTCCGAACTGGTGCTCGACATCCTGCCGCTGGCGCAGCGCGGCGCCTTCAGCAAGGAAGACGGCGAGGCGGTGATCGACGCCGCGGGCCGGCGCATCGCGCCCAAAAGCTGAGGCCTGCTGTCGCTGGCTTGATGAAAATGCTACTATTGCTCGACACTAATAACTAGCCCTAGTCATCACTTCCAGGACAGCCATGCATATTGACATCGAACCGGCGGGCGCGCTGGTGGGTGCCGGCCTCGCGGCCAGCGAAATCGAAGGCGACAGTGCGGTTCACGGCGCGCATGCGCATCCGGCCAATTGCGCAAACTGCCAGGCGTCGCTGGCCGGCCAGTTCTGCCATGCTTGCGGCCAGCGCGCGCATTTGCACGGCTCGCTGCTGCACCTCGGCGAAGAACTCTTGCACGGCATCCTGCATTTCGATGCCAAGGCCTGGCGCACGCTGCCGATGCTGGTGGCGCGCCCGGGCCAGCTCACGCGGCGTTATGTGGATGGCCAGCGCGCGCGTTTCGTGTCGCCGCTGGCGCTGTTCCTGTTCATGATCTTCTTGATGTTTTTCGTGGTGTCCTGGGTCAGCCAGGACAGCGGCAACAGCAACGGCGGCGCTGGGTCCGCGACTGCGGACAAGGTGGTGACCAAGGCGCAGGCCAAGATGGAAAAGGTGCTGGCGAAGAGCGTCTCCCAGTTGGCCAAGGCCGAAGCGACACTGGCCATGGCCAAGGCCAATAACCAGGACGTGGCCGAAGCCCAGTCCGGGCGCGACCAGGCGCAAGAGGAGGTGGCAGCGGGCAAACAGGCGCTGAAGGAACTCAAGGCCGCGAGCGAGGAACCGGCCGCCAAGGCAGGCGAGGCGGCGTCCGAATCCGGGCCGACCAGCTACTGGGACAGCGCCGATGTGGACACCGGCTGGCCCGCGGCCGACGCCGCGCTCAAGCACGCGCTGGCCAACCCCGAGCTGACGATCTACAAGCTGAAAAATGCGGCGTCCAAGTATTCCTTCCTGCTGGTGCCGATTTCGCTGCCCTTCCTGTGGCTGATGTTCTTCTGGCGGCGCGGTATCACGATGTACGACCATGCGGTGTTCGTGCTGTATTCGCTGTCGTTCATGGCCTTGCTGGTGGTGCCGCTGGCGCTGCTCGAGAGGGCCGGGATGAATCGCGCGGCGATGCTGCTGCTGTGCTTCATCCCGCCGGTCCACATGTTCATGCAGCTGCGCGGGACCTACAGGCTGGGCGTGATGTCGGCGCTGTGGCGCACGGTGGCGCTGCTGTTCGTGTCGGGCACCGTGTTCCTGCTGTACCTGCTGCTGATCCTGGTGCTCAGCATGCACTGATCAGTGTTGGTAGGCGCCGATGTCGTAGCCGCTGCTGGCGGTGCGCGGTGCGCCGTCGACATCGGTCGGATGGGCGTAGGTCGCGATGCCCTTGCCGATCGCCGGCGAGTGTTTGGCGAGCCTGAAATCCGGCGTCCCGCTGCGTGAATAGGCGATGAAGCCGGGCGCCGCGGCCACCGTGCCGCTGTGGACCATGCCGCTGCCCAGGCTCCAGTCGCCGCCCGGATTCTGGAACACCAGGTTGTTGCGGTAGCTGTTGTTGCGGCCGGTCGAACCCTGCTCCGAGATGCCGTTCTTGTTGTCGTACACGATGTTGTTGTACACATGGGTGTGATCGTTCGGCCCCGTCGTGTAATAGAAGTCGCCGCCGCCCACCACGATGCCGGTGTTCGAGCCCGCCACCGTGTTGTTGGTGATGATCACATTGGTCGCGTCGTGCCACAGGTGGATGCCGGCTTCGGCGACGCGGTAGACCACGTTGTTCTTCACGGTCCCCGGGGTGTTGATGTAGATGCCCTGGATGTAGCGGCAGCCGGCCGGCCCGATATCGTGGATGCTGTTGCCGATCACTTCGGAATGCACGCCGCGATAATAACTGTCGACCCCGATCGCCGAGCCGCCGGCGCTGCTGCACTTGACGCCGGTGGCGATATGGTGGACGTGGTTGTTGCGGATCGTGTTGTACGAGCCGCCGCTGTAGATCCCGTTCGACCATTTGGTGCCGCCCCGGAAGGCGCTGCCGTCGATGTCGAAGCCGACGATGTCGGTGAAGTTGCCGCGGTTGTCCCAAGCGGTCGCGTTCGGCGAGTCGGGCGGCGGCACGATCTGCGCGCCCCATTTGACGGTCGAAACGAAGGCGATGCGCGCGCCCTGGGTGCCGCTGACGGTGGTCTTGAAGCCGCCCGGGTAGCTGCCGGGCGCCACATGCACCGTGGCGCCCGGCAGCGCCGCCTGGGCCGCGCGCGCGATGCTCTTGAACGGCGCATCGCCGGCGCCCGAATTGGCGTCGGAACCGGTGGTGGTCACATACAGCTGCTGGACGCCGGCGGTGACGGGGACGATGGGCTGGGCTTCGCGCGCCCCGCAAGCGCCCAGCAGGGCGCACAGGACGAGGGGGACGGCGCGGCGCGCGGATCGGTTCATGGGGAGCTCCTGGCAGCATCGGCTAACTGAGCAAGTTTGAACCAGGACAACAAGGGCGGAAGGCGATTTGCGCAATTCCCGCTTTGACATTGGACACACCATGCCGCGGATTTGCATGCAAGTCCCGGCTGCGGTATCGTGGATTTTTTTCTGCGAGCGGACGGAGCGAACATGAATACAGTGCTGTTGCCATCGGGACGGGCGGTCCCGGTGCTGGGCCAGGGGACCTGGGGGATGGGCGAGGTGCCGTCGGCCAAGGCGGCCGAGGTCGCCGCGCTGCGGCTGGGGATGGATCTGGGCATGAGCTTGATCGACACCGCCGAAATGTACGGCGAGGGCGGGGCCGAAGAGGTGGTGGGGGAGGCGATCGCCGGCATGCGCGCCGAGGCCTTCCTGGTCAGCAAGGTGTATCCGCACAACGCCGACCGGCGCGGGGTGCAGGCGGCCTGCGAGCGCAGCCTGCGCCGGCTCGGCACCGACCACCTCGACCTCTACCTGCTGCACTGGCGCGGCGCGGTGCCGCTGGCCGAGACGCTGGAAGCCTTCGAGGCGCTCAAGCGGGCCGGCAAGATCCGCGACTTCGGCGTGAGCAATTTCGACCTCGATGACCTGCGCGAAGCCGAGGGCCTGCCCGGCGGCAAGCACGTCGCGGTCAACCAGGTGCTGTACAACCTCGTGCGGCGTGGCATCGAATGGGATGTGCGGGACTGGTGCCGGACGCGCGGGATGCCGGTGATGGCGTATTCGCCGCTCGAATCGTCGCCCAGCGAACAGGCGAACATGCTGGGCCGCCCGGCCTTGCAGGCGGTGGCGGCGCGGCACGACGCCAGTGCGGCGCAGATCGCGCTGGCCTGGCTGCTGCGGCAGGAGGGGGTAGTGGCGATCCCGAAGGCGGTCACGCCGGCGCATGTGCGCGCCAACCGTGCCGCGCTCGACATCGTGCTCAGCGCCGACGACTTGGCCGAGCTCGACCGCGACTTCCCGCCGCCGCCGCGCCGCATCCCGCTCGAGCTGCGCTGATTAGGCAGGGTCAGAGTCAAAAACCGGGGTCAGTGCCGACATTCGGACACGAGCTCAACAGGCAGGCCTGTTGAGCTCGTGTCCGAATGTCGGCACTGACCCCGGTTTTTGACTCTGACCCTGCTTAATTGCCCAGCAGGTCGTGGGCGTCGAGGATGGCGTAGACGATCTCGGGATGGGCGTCCAGGCAGCGCCGCACCGCCGCCGGGATCGCCTGGCGGGTCTTGCGGCACAAGCCCGGCCGCTCGGCCAGCTGGATCGTGATGCCGCGCACCGTGCGTACCTCGCGCAGGCTGGGCGTGATGCGCAGGGCGATGCCGAGCAGCGCGTCCATCTTCGCGGCCAGCTGGTTGAGGTCGTCGTAACTGGCGGCGCCTTCGATGCGCGCGATCAGCTTTTTTTCTTCCTCGCGCGTCAGGCGCAAGATGCGCAGGTCGGCCTGCGGATCCTCCAGCAAGCGCTCGCGATCGCAGACGCAGGCGCCCGGCGGGCATTCCGTGCGAATCGGGAAGGAAGCGGGCTGGAACATGGAACCAAGATCGAAAGTCAAAACGCGAGTATCGGTCGTCGTCGCGCCGCTGTCAAACCGCCTGTCGTTCCCGGGCTTGGCGCCCCCCTTGGCGGGAACCCATGCACTGCATGAACTCACGCTCAGCATGGATTCCCGCCAAGGGGGGCGCCAAGCCCGGGAACGACAGCGGATGCTCTTAAGTGCTTGGCACCGTCATCGCCTGCTTGATGGCGACGCAGCGCTTGTCTTCCTCATGCGTGTTGAGCAGCGCGCGGCGGGTGCCTGCCGACAGGTCCTTGAGCTGGCTCACCGCCGACTCCAGCCGCTTGACGCTGGCCGGCGTGCAGGTCGCCGGGATCATGCTGGCGGCGAAGCTGCGCATGTAGACCGGGCCGGCCACCTTGTCGATGTCGCCCAGCTTGGCGAGGCGCGCCGCCGCGGTCTGCTCGTTCAGGCTGGCCTGCTCGGCCGGATACAGGCTGCCCATCGCCGTGCGTACCTTGGAGAACGGCAGCTTGGTCTGCAGGTCCTCGACCTTGGCCAGCCACTCCGCCTTGAGCTTCGGATCGGGTCGCACCACCGTGGCCGCCAAGGCCGCAGCCTGGCCGCTGTCGGATTTGTCGCGCGCCTGCTCGGCCTCGATCAGCGCGAGGCTGCCCGGATAATCGAAACGGTTCAGGCGTGAAACGATGGCCCAACGCAAATCCTGATCGATCGGCAAACCTTCGATGGTTTCTTTGCCGTCGAGCAGGGCGGCCAGCTTGTCGAGCGCGCCCTTGCTGCTGGCCATGCCCACATATTGGCCGAACCAGCGGCGCTGGAAGTCGCTGCTGCCCTTGTTCGCCTGCACGCCGGACCACGCCATCTGTTCGAACGCGAGTCCGGTCTGCCGGGCGTAGGCGCTGTTCGCCTGCATCGCGTCGAGGTAGCGCTTGGAGGCCGAGACCTTGCCCAGCACGTCGCCCAGCAGCGAGTAATCCTTCTCGGCCGGCGCGTTGTTGAGCGCGGTCTTGATGAAGTCGTTGAGCGGCATGTGGCCGTCGCGCACGCCGTCCCACAAGCTCTGCCACAGCATGGCGCGCAGCAGCGGATCGGCCACCGTGCTCAGGCTGTTCTGGGCGGTGGCGAACGAGCGCTTGTCGAGTTGGACCTTGGCGAAGCCCCAGTCCTGATAGTTCGGGTAGACCAGGTCGGGGCAGGCCGCGCCGACCAGCGCCGGCACGGCGGTCGCGGCGCCGTGGTAGGTCACGGCCGCGTTCTTGCCCAGCTTGAGCTGCCCGCCGTCGAGATTGAAGGTGGCGATTTGCACGCGCTGCTCGCGCAGGGTCGGCAGGGCGGGACGCGGCGCGCTCTGCTTGAGGCTGAAGGCGCTGATCTTGCCGCCGGCGCAGCTGTAGCTGGCGGCGATGGTGTTCACGCCGGCGTTGTACAGCCACTGCTGGGTCCAGGGCTTGAGGTCGCGCCCGGCCGCTTCGCCCAGGCTGCCGATGAAGTCGTCCAGCCTGGCATTCTTGAACTGGTACTTGACCAGGTAGTTGTGCACGCCCTTGCGGAACACGTCCTCGCCCAGCAGGTGGCGCAGCTGCATCAGGGTCGAGGCGCCTTTCGAATAGGTGATCGCGTCGATGTTGTCGAAGGCGTTGGCGGTGGACGGCACCGGCACTTCGATCGGGTGGGTCGTGAGCTCCTGGTCCTGGGCGTAGGCGCCTTGCTTGCCGCCGGTGTAGAACGACTGCCAGTGGTTGCTGAATTCGGTCGATTCGGCGGTGGCCAGGGTGCCCATGAAGGAGGCGAAGCTTTCGTTCAGCCACAGGCCGTTCCACCATTTCATCGTGACCAGGTCGCCGAACCACTGGTGCGCCATCTCGTGCAGGATGGTGCCGGCCAGGCCTTCGCGCTGGGCCGCGGTCATCTCGGCCTTGTGCAGGAAGCCGCGTTCGGCGAAAGTGATCGCGCCGGCGTTCTCCATCGCGCCGTACAGGAAGTCGGGCACCAGCAGCTGGTCGTACTTCTCGAACTGGTAGGGGATGCCGAAGTAGTTGTCGAAGAAGGCCAGGCCGGCCTTGGTCACCTTGAACCATTCGGCCGGCGCGACCTGGGCCGCGACCGACTGGCGCGCGAGCAGGCGCATCGGGTACTTGCCACTGTTGTCTTCCCATACCTTGTAGGGGCCGGCGTGCAGCGAGAAGTTGTAGGGGCTGAGCTTCTTCGAGGTGGGGAAGGTCCAGCGCTTCATGGCGCCGGCGTCCTGCACGCTGGTCTCACGCGTGGTCGACACCACTTGCCAGTCGGCCGGTGCGGTGACGTTGACCTGGTAAGTGCCCTTCAGGTCGGGCTGGTCGAACACCGCGAACATCTGGTGCGCCGCGGCCGGCTCGAAATGCGAATAGGTGTAGACCCGGCCGTCGACCGGATCGACCATGCGGTGCAGGCCTTCGCCGTTGGTGCTGTGCAGCCGCTCGTAGCTGACCGCCACGGTGTTGCGGCCCTTGACCAGGTCGGCCGGCGCAAGCGTGATGAACCACTGGTTGTACTGCGGCGCGACGGCCTTGCCGTTGACCACCAGCTTGGTGATGGTCGCCTTGTCGAGGTCGATCGTCAGCGGGGCCGCGGTGTCGCTCAGGTCGAAGGCGAGGGTGGTGGTGCCGCTGAAGCTTTCCTTGCCGGTCAGCGCGAAGTCGAGCACGTAATCGACATTGGCCACGCGCGCCGAACGGGCGGCGGCATCGGCCTGGGTCAGGAAGGCATTCTCGGCGCGCGCGGCGGCCGGCTGGTCGAGCGCGGAGGCCGCACCGGCGCCCAGCATGAAAACGGAACCAAGGGCGAGCGCCAGCGCGCGCGGGGCAAGTGATTTCACGTAAATATCCTCATGAGATAGAGAAGCGCCGGGTCGGCGCTGATTCAAGTCGGCAAGAATAACACGGGCATCAGCCAAAAAACACTTGACTTTCGAGGGCGGGCACGTCGGCCTGTGGTGGGGCCCCACCGGCTTCACCACCACCACCTTCGAACATACACTGAAGGTCGGCGGACGCTGGGGCTTCATCATGCACGGTCCGGACGGCACCGACTACTCGAACCGGATCGTCTACACCGAGATTGTGCGGCCCCAGCGCCCGGCCTACAAGGGCGGCAACCAGACCCTCGATCGCTTCGAAGCCTACCTGGCCTCGCTGTAAGGCCGCTTACAGCGACGGGTAGTCGGTGTAGCCCTCGGCGCTCGGGTGGTAGAAGGTCTCGGGGCGTGCGGCATTGAGTGGCGCGTTGGTCTTCAGGCGGATCGGCAGGTCGGGATTGGCGATGAACCATTTGCCGAAGGCGACGGCGTCGGCCTTGCCCGAAGTGACCAGCTGTTCGGCGCTGTCCTTGGTCAGCTGCTCGTTGGCGATGTACACGCCGCCGAACTCCTGCTTCAGGTAGGGGCCGAGGCTGTCCTCGCCCACGCCCTCGCGTGCGCAGATGAAGGCGATGCCGCGCCTGCCCAGTTCGCGCGCCACATAACCGAAGGTTGCCTTCGGATCGG
>DASRXO010000230.1:0-12011 GCA_035654095.1 Telluria sp. | reverse complement strand
GATGCGCTCGAAGAAGTCGATCCCGCTCTCGCCGATCAGCTCCTGGTCCGACACCACCACCCCCACCTCGCTCCCGGCCAGCAGCTCGTAGGCGTCGGCCAGTTTGCCGGCCATCAGCAGCCGGTAGTCCTGGCCCTCGAGCATGCTGCGGAAGGTTGCCAGCACGTTCGGCTCGTCGCCGATCAGCAGCACCGTGCGGCAGCGCGCGCCGCGGTCGATCTGGTTCAGGTCCAGCCCGACCTGCATGCTCAGCATCGCCGCCATCGCCTGCTCGGTCACCGGCCGGCTGAAATAATAGCCCTGGATTTCATCGCAGCCCTCGGCCGCCAGCAGCCGCAGCTGGCCTTCGGTCTCGACCCCTTCGGCCACCGCGCGCAGGCCGAGGCTGTGCGCGAGCCGGATCACGGCGGTCACGATCGAGCGGTCCTCGGGATTGCTGGTGAGCCCGCGCGTGAACGACTGGTCGATCTTCAGCTTGTCGACCGGGAAGCGCTTGAGGTAGCTGAGGTTCGAATAGCCGGTGCCGAAGTCGTCGATCGACATCCCGATCCCGGTCGCCTTCAGCCGGTGCATCAGCGCGATCGAGGTCTCCGGGTCGTCCATCGACAGGCTCTCGGTCAGCTCGAGGTCGAGGTAGCGCGGGTTGACGCCGTAGCGCGCGAGCGCTTCGCGCACCAGCTGGTCCATGTCCTGGTGCGAGATCTGCGAGGCCGCCACATTGATTGCCACCGGCACCAGCGGCACCCCGCTGTGCTGCCACGCGCGCAGGGTGGCGCAGGCCTTGTCCAGCACCCACTGGCCGATCGCCATGATCAGGTTGCTCTCTTCCGCGATCGGGATGAATTGCAGCGGCGGCACCAGCCCCAGCTCGGGCGATTGCCAGCGCAGCAGCGCCTCCATGCCCACGATCCGGCCGCTGCGCAGGTCGACCTGCGGCTGGTAGTGCAGCACGAACTCGTCGCGCACCACGGCGCGGTGCAAGCCCTGTTCCAACGTCACGCGGGCGTCGAGCCGGTGCTGCATCTCCTGGGTGAAGAACTGGAAGCTGTTGCGCCCGCCCTCCTTGGCGCGGTACATCGCGATGTCGGCTTGGCGCAGCAGGGCCTCGGCCTTGACGCCGTCGGCCGGGTAGACGCTGATGCCGATGCTGCCGGTGACCACGTGCTCCTGCCCGCCCAGCATCACCGGCAGCCCCAGCCGCCGGCCGATGCGCTCGGCGATGGTGGCCGGCGTGGTGTCGCCCAGCGGGTTATCGAGCAGCAGCACGAACTCGTCGCCGCCGAGCCGCGCCACGGTGTCGGACTCGCGCACGCACAGCTTGAGCTGGGCCGCGACGATGCGCAGTAATTCGTCGCCGGCGCCGTGGCCCAGGGTGTCGTTGACGCTCTTGAACTTGTCGAGGTCGACGAACATCACGGCCAGCCGGCCACGGGTGCGCTCGGCGCGCCGGATCGCATGCGTCAGGCGGTCGAGGAACAGCGCACGGTTCGGCAGGCCGGTCAGCATGTCGTGGGTGGCCTGGTGCTCGATCGCCATTTCGTGCTGGCGCCGTTCGGTGACGTCGTGCGCCACGTTCATCACCGAGTCGGCGTCGTTGAAGCGGATCGCGCAGCCAAAGAATTCGACGTCGACCACGCTGCCGTCGAGCCGTGCCACTTGCAGCGCGCAGCGCGGCTGCAGCTGGGCCATCGCGAGGTCGTCGAAAATGCCTTGCCGCATGCGCGCGTGGAATTCCTCCGGCACCCGGTCCAGCGCCGCGCTGCCCAGCAGCTGGTCCGGATGGCCGGCGCCGAACAGGCGCAGCGCCGCCGGATTCATGAACACCACCTTGCCGCCGCTGTGGATCCAGATCGCGTCGGGGATCAGCTCGACCAGCGTGCGGTAGCGCGCCTCGCTTTCCTCGAGGTGGGCGTTGAGCTCGCGCAGGTTGAGGTTGATGTCGTACAGCTCCCGGCTCTTTTGTTCGAGCAGGCTTTCGGCCTCCTTGCGCGCGTTGCGTTCGCGCAGCAGGCTGCGCGAGGCGACGCTGCTCGAAGGCTCGGCACTCATGCCGCCGCGCGCCTCAGGTGGAAGCGTACCCGGTGGACGCCACCCTCCTTCTCGAGGTCGGTGCGCGTCACGCCGATCGGCGTGCCGAAGTGCTTGATGCAACCCTGGATCAGGCCTTCGGCCAGGTCGCCAAAGCCGCGCGGGGAGCTGTACAGCACCACCAGCTCACCGTCGGCCGGCCGGCTGCACACCAGCTTCGGCAGTTCGGCGTCAGGATACAGCTTGCGCACCTCGACATGGATCACGTTGTCGATGCGGCCGAGGAAATCGAAGGCGTCGCGCGCATCGGCAAACAGCGCCGGGTAGCCGACGCTGAAACGCTGGAACAGGTGCTCGCCGAACAGGTGGACCAGGGCCGGGACCGGCAGCCCGGTCGCGTTCGACAGCGCCGTCACCAGCCGCACCAGTTCGGCGTGGTCGTAGGTGCCGACCGAGGTATACGCGCCGTCGTTGGGCAGCTCGGCTTCGGTGATGATGCGGTCGAGCATATCGAGCCCCATGCGCGATTCGACCAGCTCCATAAATTCAGTAAAGACGACGCCTTTCATGCGGCTCCCCCGGTTGACGAAAAGAAACTCCAGTATAAACCCGAAGCTCAGCCGCTGCTGCCGGTCCAGTCGCGCAACAGCGAGTAGCCGACCGCCAGCAGGGTCGGCCCGATGAACAGGCCGACGAAGCCGAAGGCGAGCACGCCGCCCAATACGCCCAGCAGCACCAGCAGGAAGGGCAGGCTGCTGCCGCGGCTGATCAGCAGGGGCTTGACGACGTTGTCGACGCCGCTGATCAGCACCAGCCCCCACAGCAGCATGAACACGCCCCAGCCCGGCTCGCCCCGGTTGAATAGCCACACCGCCGCGCCGGCCCACACGATCGGCGGGCCGACCGGCACCAGCGACAGCACGAAGGTGGCGACGCTCAGCAGCAGCACGGCCGGCACGCCGGCGATCGCGAAGCCGAGCGCGGCCACCAGCGCCTGCGCCAGCGCGGTCCCGAGCAGGCCGTACATCACGCCGCGCACGGTCTGGCTGACGATGTGCGCGACCTTGGCCGCGCTCGCCCCCATCACGCGCCGCATGCCGGCCCCGATCGCGCCCACCATCGCGGCGCCGTCGCGGTACAGGAAGAAGCTGACGAACACCGCCAAACTCAGTTGCGCGACGCCGGCGCCGAGCACCATCCCGCCGCTGAGCAGGTAATGGCGCGCCGGTTCGAGCATGCGGCGCGCCAGGTCCATCAGCTGCTCGCGGCTGCCGGTCACTTCGCGCACGTAGGCGTCGAGCGAGGCGCCGACCAGCGGGATCTCGCGCAGCCAGGCCGGCGGCGCGAAGCTGCCGGTCTCCAGCACCAGCTTGAGCTGCTCGTAGAAGCGGCCGACGTCATCGGCCAGGCTGTAGGCGGCCACCGCCAGCGGCAGGATCACCAGCAGGGTCAGGCACAGAGTCATGGTCAGCGCGGCCAGCGTAGCGCGCCCGCGCAGGCGCGCCAGCAGCGCCAGGTACAGCGGCCAGGAGGAGATCGCCACCGCGCAGGCGAACAGGATCGCCGCGAGGAAGGGCCGCAGCACCAGCAGGCAGCCCAGCACCAGCAGGGCGATCAGCGCCAGCTGGGTGGTGTTCCTGGCCGGGCGCGGAGGCTCCATCTCAGGACAGGAGCTGCTTCAGGTCGTGGGTGATGGGGGCGGCGCCCTGCCCGTGGCGCAGGAACAGGCGAATCTTGCCGTTACGGTCGAACACATAGCTGCCCGCGGTGTGGTCCATCGAGTAGCTGCCCGGCGTCTTGCCCGGCACCTTGGCGTAGAACACCTTGAACTCCTTGGCCACCCTGGCGGTCGCCGCGGCGTCGCCGTACAGGCCGAGGAAGCGCGGGTCGAAGGCCGGCACGTACTGCGCCAGCAGCGCCGGCGTGTCGCGCTCGGGATCGATGGTCACGAACAGCACCTGCACCTGGTCGGCCTGCGGGCCGAGCTCCTTCATCACGCTGGCCATCTCGGCCATCGTGGTCGGGCAGACGTCCGGGCATTGGGTATAGCCGAAGAACATGACCACCACCTTGCCCTTGAAGTCGGCCAGGGTGCGTGGCTTGCCGGTGTGGTCGGTCAGCGCGAAATCCCTGGCGTAATCGAGGCCGGTCAAATCGGTGTTCTGGAAGCTGGGCGGCTTGGTACCCAGTTTGTCGCAGGCGGTCAGCGACATCAGCATCGCGAGCAGGATCAGCAGTTTTTTCATCGTCAGAATTTGAGGTAGTGATCGACCAGCAGCGCGGCGAACAGCAGCGACAGGTAGACGATCGACCAGGTGAAGGCCTTGCGCGCCACCAGGTCCGAATAATGGCGGTACACGCGCCACGCATGCCACAGGAACACCACATTCAGCACCGCCGCGGCGGCCAGGTAAATCAGTCCGCTCATGTGCACCGCGTAGGGCAGCATGGTGGTGGCGGCCAGCGCAATCGAATACAGCCAGACGTGGAAGCCGGTGAAGCTCATGCCGTGGGTAACCGGCAGCATCGGCAGGCCGGAGCGCACGTAGTCGTCGCGCCGGTACATGGCCAGCGCCCAGAAATGCGGCGGGGTCCAGACGAAGATGATCAGCACCAGCAGCCAGGCCTGCATCGGCACGTCGTTGGCGACCGCGGCCCAGCCCAGCGCCGGCGGCATCGCGCCCGACAGGCCGCCGATCACGATGTTCTGCGGCGTGGCCGGCTTCAGGATCATGGTGTAGATCACCGCGTAGCCGACGAAGGTGCAAAAGGTCAGCCACATGGTCAGCGGATTGACCAGCGCGTACAGCACCCACATGCCGGCCCCGCCGATGACGGCCGAGAAGATGATGGTCTGGGTCTTGGTCAGCTCGCCCATGGCGGTGGCGCGGCGTGCGGTGCGCGCCATGCGGGCGTCGATCTCGGCCTCGACCAGGCAGTTGACCGCGAAGGCGGCGCCGGCCAGCAGCCAGATGCCGACGGTGGCGGCGGCCACGATGCGCCAGCTCGGCAACTCGTCGGTCGCGAGGAACATGCCGATCACGGCGCAAAACACCGCCAGCTGGGTCACGCGCGGTTTGGTCAGCGCCCAGTACTGGGCGATGCGACTGCTGGTTTTATGTGTTGCGGTCTGGGTCATCATGGGTGGGGTCTTGCCTGGTACTTTGCCTTGTAGTTTAACATGGTCACCAACAGCACCAGCAGGGCGGCCCCGGCGTTGTGCAGCACGGCGATCGCCAGCGGGAAGCTGAGGAATACCGTGGCGATCCCGGTCGCCGCCTGCGCCGCCAGCGCCAAGGCGATCAGCCGCGCGGTCGGGCGCAAGGCCGCGTGCGGCCAGGCGCGCCACACGGTCAGGCCCAGCACCGCGACCACCACCAGCGCAAAATTGCGGTGCACCCAATGGATCGCGGTCAGCGCGGAAAACGGCAGGTAGTGGCCGGCCGCGGTCTTGCCCAGTTCGCGCCACAGCGTGAAGCCGTGCCCGAAGTCCATCTCCGGCACCAGCTGGCCGCCGCACAGGGGGAAGTCGCTGCAGGCCAGCGTCGCGTAATTGGTGCTGACCCAGCCGCCCAGCGCCAGCTGCACCAGCAGCACCGCGGCCGACAGCGCGGCCAGCGCGCGCAGCGTGCCCAGCGCGGCCGGATCGCCGGCTGCCGGCTGCGGCTTGACCAGGTGGTCTTCGCGCCCGCCCAGCCAGGCCAGCAGCGCCAGCAGCCCCATCCCGAGCAGCAAATGGGTGGTGACGATCACCGGCTGCAGCTTGAGCGTCACGGTCCAGGCGCCGAACGCGCCCTGCAGGCAGACGAACAGGAACAGCGCGGTCGGCAGCGCCGGCGCGAATTCGCTGCGCTGTGCCTTGCGCCACTGCAGCCAGGCCTTGGCCATCAGCGTCACGATCAGCACGCCGATCGCCATCGCCAGGTAGCGGTGGATCATCTCGATCCAGGCCTTGGCGACGGTGACCGGGCCGCTCGGCAGCAGCGCTTCGGCGGCGCTGATCTGCGCATGCGCGAGGAAGGGATTGGCCAGGCCGTAGCAGCCCGGCCAGTCCGGGCAGCCGAGGCCCGAATCGGTGAGCCGCGTGAAGCCGCCGAACACGATCAGGTCGAAGGTGAGGAACACCGTCGCCCACACCAGCTTGCGGTATTTGTTGGCGTCGGACGAGATCCAGACCAGCGCCAGCGGCAGGGTCGCCGCCAGCAGGCCGGTCACGCCCAGTTGCGCCAGGGTCGACACTTGCATCGCCCTACCCGATCGCCGAGGCTTTGAGCAGCTTGCCGATATCCTTCTTGACCTTGTTGCGCTGCTCGACGTCCTGGTTGAAGTCTTTCGGGAAGCGCATCATCAGGTTGCCCAGCGGGTCGATCAGGTACATATAGTCGGACGCTTGCGCACCCGGCTCGACCGGCAGCCACTTGGCCAGCGCCGCGGCCTGCACGCGCAGCATGCGGGTGCCGTCGAATTCGCGCAGCAGCATGGTGTCGAGCGGCTGGGCATCGGTGACCAGCCAGACGCGCTCGATGCGCTCGGCCTCCTTGCCCTGCATCAGGCGCTGCTGGCGCATCGCGGTCAGCTTGTCGCGGCAGGCTTGCGCGCAGTCGCTGCTGCCGACCTGCAGCATGATCCACTTGCCCTTGAACGCGTCCAGTCCGGTCGGCTTGCCGTCCAGCGTGGCGATGCCGAGCGGCGGCATCGGGAACAGGCGCGGGTCGAGCAGCTCGCCGTAATTGGTGCGCGACGTCGGCTTGATCACGTAGTAGGTGAAGTACGAGCCGATCAGCGGCGCGGCACAGACCAGCATCACGGCCAGCAGTTTCCAGCGTCCGCGTTTGATCGTGCTATCGGTCGGTTTGCTTGGTTCCACGTCGATATCCTGTTATCACAAAAAAGAGGAAGGCCATGACGGCCAGCGCATACCACTGGAAGGCATAGCCCTGGTGCATCTCCACGCCCAGCGCGGGCGGCGGCCAGTCGCGCACCAGCAGCTCGCCGGGGGCGGCCGGGCCGGTCTGTTCGATGAAGAAGGGCTGCAGCTTCAGGCCGCTGGCCGCGGCGAATTGCGCCACGTCGATATTCTGCAGGATCGCGCCCGGCTTCACCGGCGCCGCGGTGCCGAGCTGCATCACGTGGCCCATGGCGGCCGTCACCGTGCCTTCGATCGCCAGCGTGCCGGACGGCGTGGCGTAAGGCGGCAGCTTGTCGTGCTCGGCCGTGTTGCGCGGCAGCCAGCCGCGCGCCACCAGCACGTGGGTGTCGGAACCTTCGATGCGGAACGGCATCAGCAGATAAAAGCCGGCCCTGCCCTGCTGCGGACGGTTGTCGAGGAATACCGGCCAGCCCGGCACGAAGGCGCCGCGCAGCGCCACCCGGCGGTATTCGAGCGGCGCGGCGTCGACCGGCTGCGCGCCCAGCGCCAGCGGAGCGGCGGCGCTGCGCTCGGCCAGCTTGTGCTGCAGGGCGATTTTTTCCGCGGCGCGGCGCTCTTGCCACTGGCCCAGCGCGATGCCCAGCGCCACCAGCAGCACCGTGGCCACGAAGGGAATCGTCCGAAACCGGAAGCGGATACGCATTACAATGGAACCTTAGCTAAAAATTGCCGAGCACATCATGAAAATCCTGGTCGCCATCGCCTTCATCCTGATCCTCGCCAGCCTCGGCTCGGCGCTGTTTTTCCTGATGCGCGACAAGGGCAAGAGCAACCGCACGGTGCAGGCGCTGGCGATGCGCGTGGGCTTGTCGATCACCCTGTTCCTGCTCTTGCTCGGCGCTTACAAGATGGGGTGGATCGCCCCCACCGGCCTGCATTAAACGAAAAAACCGGGGCCAGACCCCGGTTTTTTTTCGTCATTCCCGGGAACGACGGCGTTAGAGCCAGTAGACGACCACGTACAGGCCGAGCCAGACCACGTCGACGAAGTGCCAGTACCAGGCCGCGCCTTCGAAGGCGAAGTGATGTTCGGGCGTGAAGTGGCCCTTGAGCACCCGGTACAGTACCACCGACAGCATGATCGCGCCCATCGTCACGTGGAAGCCGTGGAAGCCGGTCAGCATGAAGAAGGTCGAGCCGTAGATGCCCGAGCTCAGCTTCAGGTTCAGTTCGCTGTACGCGTGCGAGTATTCGTAGGCCTGGAAGCCCATGAAGATCGCGCCCAGCAAGATGGTGCAGAACAGCCAGAACGCGGTCTTCGCGCGGTGGCCGGCGCGCAGCGCGTGGTGGGCGATGGTCAGGGTCACGCCCGAGGTCAGCAGCAGCGCGGTGTTGATGGTCGGGATCGGGAACGGCCCCATGGTCTTGAAGTCTTCGACGGTGCCGGCCGGGCCGGCGTTGCCCCAGTGCGCCGCGAAGTCGGGCCAGATGATCTTGTGGTCGAGGTCGCCCAGCCACGGCATCGTGATGCTGCGCGCATAGAACAGGGCGCCGAAGAAGGCGCCGAAGAACATCACTTCGGAGAAGATGAACCAGCTCATCGACCAGCGGTAGGACAGGTCGATGCGGGCATTGTATTGGCCCGACTCGGACTCGCCGATCGCGTCGCCGAACCAGAAATAGAGCACCAGGATGGTCGACAGGATGCCGGCCACGTTCAGGTACGGCCCCCAGGCGGCGCCGTTGACCCAGCCGGAGGCGCCGATCATGGTCGCCAGCAGCGACATGCCGGCCATCAGCGGCCACCTGGAGGGACCCGGCACGAAGTAGTACGGTGCGGCGTGTGGTGAACTCATCTTCTTCTCCTCAATCAAACTGTATCGGTGAATTTTTCTACTGCCAAATCTTAATTCCGCGTGGGCACGGTGAACCGTACCCACCCTACGGTGCCGTAGGGTGGGTACGGCTCTGCCGTGCCCACGCGGCTACGAGGTGGCGATGCGCACCAGCAGCACCAGCACGCCGATGAACAGGGCCACGCCGATCAGCGCCGCGACGATCAGGTGCACCGGGTTCAGGCTGGCCGCATCCTTCTCGTAATCGGCGCGCTTGCGGATGCCGAAAAACGACCAGAACACCGCCTTCATCGTCGCGCCGAAGCTGGCCTTGGCTGGCTTGTCCATCGCGCGCCCCCTTATTTTGCGGCCGTGCTGGTGCCGGCAATCTCAAAAAACGTGTACGACAAGGTGATGGTCTTCACCTCGCGCGGCAGCGCGGGATCGATGAAGAACACCACCGGCATCTGGCGCGCTTCGTTCGGGCCGAGGGTCTGCTGCTTGAAGCAGAAGCACTCGATCTTCTTGAAGTGCGGCGTGGCCGACTGCGGCGCATAACTCGGAATCGCCTGCGCCTGCACCGTCCGCGGCTGGGTGTTGACCACTTCGTACAGGATCGTCGCCAATTCGCCCGGATGCACCTGGATGCTGCGCTGGGTCGGGCGGAACCGCCACGGCCCCTGCGAGTTGGCGTCGAACTCGACGGTGATGGTGCGCGTCTTGTCGACCTGCGTATTGGCGTCGAGCTTGACGGTGCCGTCGGCCTGGGTCAGCACGTTGATGCCGAGCAGCTCGCACATCTGCTTGTAGACCGGCACCATCGCATAGCCGAAGCCGAACATCGCCACCGCCACCACCACCAGCTTGCCGAGCATCTTCCGGTTAAGGCGGATGCGGCCCGATTGTTCTGTACTCACGTCAGCTCAGCCAGATACGTTTAACGAACACCATCACGAAGAAGAACAAGGCAATCCCGCCCATGATCAGGCCGGTCTTGAGGTTATTCGGTTTCTTTGGCTCAGGCATGATCGCTTACTTGACCAGCGGCGGCGTTTCGAAGGTGTGGAACGGGGCCGGGCTCGGCACGGTCCATTCCAGCCCTTCGGCGCCATCCCATGGCTTGTCTTCCGCTTTCTTGCCGCCGCGGATGGTCGGCAAGATCACGAAGAACAGGAAGTACACCTGCGACAGGCCGAACCCGAAGGCGCCGATGGTCGCGATCGCGTTGAAGTCGGTGAACTGCGCCGGATAGTCGGCGTAGCGGCGCGGCATCCCCGCCAGCCCGAGGAAGTGCATCGGGAAGAAGGTCACGTTGAAGGTGACCAGCGAGGCCCAGAAGTGGATCTTGCCGCGCGTTTCGTTGTACATATGGCCGGTCCACTTCGACGACCAGTAGTAGAAGCCGGCGAACAGCGCGAACAGCGAACCGGCCACTAGCACGTAGTGGAAGTGCGCCACCACGTAGTAGGTGTCCTGCAGCTGGATGTCGATCGGGGTCACCGCCAGGATCAGGCCGGTGAAGCCGCCCATGGTGAACACGAAGATGAAGCCGACCGCGAACAGCATCGGGGTTTCGAAGGTCATCGAGCCCTTCCACATGGTAGCGACCCAGTTGAACACTTTCACGCCGGTCGGCACCGCAATCAGCATGGTCGCGTACATGAAGAACAGCTGCGAGGTCACCGGCATGCCGGTGGTGAACATGTGGTGGGCCCAGACGATGAACGACAGGATCGCGATCGACGCGGTGGCGTACACCATCGAGGCGTAGCCGAACAGCGGCTTGCGCGCGAAGGCCGGCAGGATCTGCGAGACGATGCCGAAGGCCGGCAAGATCATGATGTAGACCTCGGGGTGGCCGAAGAACCAGAAGATGTGCTGGTACATGACCGGGTCGCCGCCGCCGGCCGCGTTGAAGAACGAGGTGCCGAAGTGGCGGTCGGTCAGGGTCATGGTGATCGCGCCGGCCAGCACCGGCATCACGGCGATCAGCAGGTAGGCGGTGATCAGCCAGGTCCAGCAGAACATCGGCATCTTCATCAGCGTCATGCCGGGCGCGCGCATATTGAGGATGGTGACGATGATGTTGATCGAGCCCATGATCGACGAGGCGCCCATCAGGTGCATCGCGAAGATCGCCATGTCCATGCCGGGGCCCATCTGGGTCGACAGCGGGGCGTACAGGGTCCAGCCGGCGGCGGTCGCGCCGCCCGGCACCAGGAACGAGGTGGCGAGCAGGATCGCGGCCGGCGGCAACAGCCAGAACGAGAAGTTGTTCATGCGCGCGAAGGCCATGTCGGCACAGCCGATCTGCAGCGGGATCATCCAGTTGGCGAAGCCGACGAAGGCCGGCATGATCGCGCCGAACACCATGATCAGGCCGTGCATGGTGGTCAGCTGGTTGAAGAATTCGGGCTCGAAGAATTGCAGGCCGGGGCGGAACAGCTCGGTGCGGATCATCAGCGCCAGCACGCCGCCGGACAGCAGCATGATCAGCGAGAACCACAGGTACAGGGTACCGATGTCCTTGTGGTTGGTGGCGAACAGCCAGCGGCCCAGGCCATGCGGATGCTCGTGCGCGTGATCGTGGTCGTGCGCGTGGTCGATTGTCGTCGTGCTCATCTGAAACTCCTCGATTACTTACGTGCAGCCAAAACTTCAGCTGGTTGGACGATATTCTCGGCGGCCTTGTTCGACCAGTTGTTGCGGGTGTAGGTAATCACCGCAGCAATATCCGAATCCGACAACTGCTTCCACGACGGCATCTCGGACGGGAACTTGCCGCTCTTCTTGCCGTTCAACAGGACATGGATCTGGTCGGCTTTCGGACCGTTGACCACCGGCGAGCCGTCGAGCGCGGCGAACGCGCCCGGCACGCCCTTGCCGGTCGCCTGGTGGCAGACCACGCAATTGCTCGAGTACACTTTTTCACCCTTGGTCTTGAGTTCGTCGATGGGCCAGACCTTGTTCGGATCGTCGGCCAGCGCCGCCATTTCCTTTTTCTTGCCGCCGACCCAGGCCGAATAGTCTTCGGCCGACACGACTTTCACGACGATCGGCATGAAGGCGTGTTCCTTGCCGCACAACTCGGAGCACAGGCCGCGGAAAGTGCCGATTTTCTCAGACTTGAACCAGGTGTCGCGCACGAAACCGGGAATCGCATCCTGCTTGACGCCGAACGCCGGCACGGACCACGAGTGCAGCACGTCGCCGGCGGTGACCAGAATGCGCACCTTGGCGCCAATCGGAACGACCATCGGCTGGTCGACTTCCAGCAG
>DASRXO010000229.1:0-2145 GCA_035654095.1 Telluria sp. | reverse complement strand
CTGGCCCATCATCAGGTGCTGCATCGGTACCTCGGTGCCGGCCTGGGTGGTCGACAGGAACACCGGGGCGCCCAAGGGCAGCAAGCTCGCATCGACCGCCACCGAACGCGCCGGCGTCAGCGGCACGCCGAGCGCACCTTTCGGCCCCACGCTCGGATCCGGCAAGCGTTCTTCGCGGAAGAAGATGTAGCTCGGATTGGCGTTAAACAGTTCCTGCCGACGCGCCGGGTTGGCCGCGATCCAGGCCTTGATACCCTGCGCCGACACCTGTTCGACCGGCAGCTCGCCCTTCTCCACCAGCCAGCGGCCGATCGCCTTGTACGGATGGCCGTTCTGGTCGGCGTACGCGACGCGCACCGTTTCATTGCTGTCGTCGAGCTGCACCCGGCCCGAGCCCTGCACCTCGAGGAAGAAGGCCTCGACCGGATCGTCGACCCACAGCAGCTCCTTGCCCGGGATGTCGGCGCGCTCGATCTCGGCGCGGGTGCCGTACGGGACCACCTTCTTGCCCACCAGCCGGCCGCGCAGGCGCATGCCCTTCAGTTCCGGATAGACGCTGGCCAGGTCGACGGTCAGCAGGTCGTCGGGCACCCGGTACAAGGGCGTCTGATAGGCGCCGCCGCGTTTGCGCGCGCCGTGCAGCATCGGCTCGTAATAGCCGGTGATCAGGCCCGTGTCGGCGCCGTCGGGCGCGCGCACCTGGTTCGGCACGAAGAAGCTTTCGAAGAACAGGCGGATCGCATTGCCGTCGGCGCCATCGACCGTGCGCGCGACGGTGCAGGCCTCCTTCCAGTCCTCCTTCCTGACCAGCACCGTGCACGAGGCCATGAACGCCGGCCACGCTTCGCGCAGGTCGTCCTGCTCCCAGCCGGGCAGCGCGCCGAAGGTCGAGGGCGTCATCAGCGGCGCCGGCGCGGGCTTGGGCGGCGGGACCACCGGCACAGGCTCGGGAACCGGCTGCACCGGTGGCGGGATCACGGCCGGCGGCGGTTTGGGCGGCGGCGTGGTGCACGCGGCCAGCGCGAGGGCGACGGCGATCAGCGAAACGGGTAGACTGCGGCGTGTAGATAACATGAGGATCGATATGTGGCTATTGATGTTAGAAGCAGGCGTGGCCCTGTTCCTGTTGGTGTTCATCGTGTGGTGGACCATGTACTCCGGCCCCAAGCCGACCCCGCGTGAGCCGGACCAGCTGGATGCGCCCTCGCCGGCCGAGCCGAACGACGCCGCGGACCGCTGATCAGTGCAGGGTGCGCGGCAGCGACAGCACGAACTCCGGGATCTTGGTCTCGAACTGGTGCCCGTCCTCGGCCACGCAGAAGTATTCGCCGACCATCGAGCCCTGCGGCGTGGACAGCTGCGTGCCGCTGGTGTATTCGAACTGTTCGCCCGGCTGCAGCAGCGGCTGATGCCCCACCACGCCCAGGCCGCGCACTTCGTCCACATGGTTGTTCGCGTCGGTGATGACCCAGTGGCGCGAGATCAGCTGGGCGCCGACGGTGCCGGTATTCTTGATGGTGACCGAATACGTAAACACGTAATTCGTCCGTTCCGGGTCGGACTGCTCCGGCAGGTACTGGGTCCGCACGGTGACGGTGAACTCGTAGGCGGGCATGCGGTATTCCTCTATAAAATTGCCTGCGCGAATCGGCAAGCCGCCGGGCGGGCGCGCCCGGGACATCCATCATACATTGCACCCCAAATTCGGGGGCGGCGCAAGGGCTGGCCGCCCGACAGCGTAAAATAGCGCATCCCGATCAACGCACGACCCGACCATGACCACTTTCCGCATCGCTCCCAGCATCCTGTCCGCCGATTTCGCCCGCCTCGGCGAAGAAGTCCGCAATGTCGTCGCGGCCGGCGCCGACATCATCCACTTCGACGTGATGGACAACCATTATGTGCCGAACCTGACCATCGGGCCGCTGGTCTGCCAGGCGATCCGCCCGCACGTACAGGTGCCGATCGACGTGCACCTGATGGTCAAGCCGGTCGACCGCATCATCCCCGATTTCGCCAAGGCCGGCGCCAACATCATCACCTTCCACCCCGAGGCGTCCGAACACATCGACCGCTCGCTGCAGCTGATCCGCGATAACGGCTGCAAATCCGGCCTGGTGTTCAATCCCGGCACCCCGCTGCACT
>DASRXO010000228.1:0-4536 GCA_035654095.1 Telluria sp. | reverse complement strand
GATGAGCGATCGACCCGAGCATGGGGCGCCAGCCTGACGTGACGCGCAACGTGGTGACGCCGGAGGCGCGCGCCTCGGTCAGCAGCGCAGCATAGGCGCGCGGATGCACCCTGGGCAGGACGCCGGTCAGCAGGGGGCAGTGGGTAGTGTTTTCGAGCACGTTGTCGGCCTCGTCGAAGCGCACCCGCAGCGTTTGCTTCGGCGCCGAATCGCTGGCCGGGAACTGAACGACCAGTTCTCTTGACGACAGCCCCTTGTAGATCCGGCGCACCGCGTCCCTGACGGTAGCATCCGTGTCCGCCGGCAGCATGGCATCGGCCTCGTGTTCGGCGTAGAGGTTCGAGATCTTCATCCAGATGTCCCCGGTCAGGGCTGCCGTGTACACGTCAACCAGCTTCTGGCGGTCGGGCAGACCCAACTCGGCAGACTCGTGGCCGATGCGACCTTTGCGTTCGGTAATCGTGACGTGCACATCGTTTTCGCCGACCTGGACAGCGTAAACCGGATGCCGCCTGAAGTCCGGATGCACGTCGCTGTTGAGAAAGAGCCCAACCTTGCTGCCGGCGTCGACCGCAACCGTGATCTTGCGATTGCGGGCACCGAGCGTACGCGGCATATCGTCATTTGTCCGTACCACACTGCCGTCGATGACCACCAGATAGCGTAGCGCGAGGTCGCCGCTGGTTGCGCCGGTGTCGAATTCATAGCAGACCATGCGCTTGCGCCTGACCTTTACGACGGTTAGGGTACCCGGCTCGCTGAGAACGCCCGATCCGGCGGGCAGTCCGGTTTGCATGGCTTCGCTCCACCGGGCCTAGGCGTCGCGGCCGGCGTTACCGGCGTCCCAGTAGAGCGTGGCGGTGGCCCGTTCTTTGGACGTGAGATATTCGGTGTCGCCGTCCGCGTCCGTCGTACCGTACAAGGTGCGGCCATCGGAGAGTACGATCCGGTAGCGCATGTTTGGACAGGGCGCCCCGCTGTCTTCGTCGAGCGCCCGAAATGCGCCACGAAACTCCGCGGCCGCCGGCTTTACCGCAGACGAAGCGCTCCCGCCCGCGCCCCGATCGTCGATGGTCATGGCGTGTTGCGAGGCGATGAGCTCGGCGCCGCAAGCCGTTTTCATTTTGTCGACGACCGTCCCGCCACCGAAAAATGTAAAGAAATCGAGGCCGTCGACAATGGGGAAATTGCCCTTGCACTGGGGGCAGGACGTCAGGTGCCCGCGCTTTGCGATCGGACGGCCGCCGGTGGTGCAGCGCTCATCGCCTTCGATGACCATGCCACCGTGAGAGGTGCGGTCGCCTTTGCAGATCACGGCACGTTGCATGGCGTTCTCCGATCGAGGAAAACTCCACTGTAGGCCGCTCGGGCTTGAGGCATTTGAACTTGCTCAACGCCCGTGCCCCTCGGAAAGTAAAAAAGGCCACTAGCTGCCTAGTGACCTTTTTCCTGCTGCTCAATTCGATGGTAGGCCGTGCGGGATTCGAACCTGCGACCAACGGATTAAAAGTCCGCTGCTCTACCAGCTGAGCTAACGACCCCCGAAAGAAGCAAGATTATAGGGGGCCGGGACCATCCTGTCAAATGCCCAAGCCCACTATTTTTCGAAAGGCGCGCTTACTTGAGCGCCGTCAGCCGGTCCTTGGCCGCCTGCGCCGCGCTCGAGTCCGGATACGCCTTGACCAGATCCTGGTACGCCTTCTTCGCGTTCTTCTTGTCCTTCAACTCGACATAGCAGCTGCCGATGTTGAGCAGCGCGTCCGGCGCCTTGGGGCTGTCCTTGTAGGTCGCGACCACCACCCCCTGCGCCACGATCGCGTTCTTGCAGTCGCGCTGCGCGTAGTAGGCGCTGCCCAGCATGTACTGCGCGTTCGCCGCGTAGCCCGAATCCGGATAGCGCCGCGTGAAATCGGCCAGCGCGCCCGCCGCCGCCTTGTAGTCGCCCGAGTTGAACAGCGCGGACGCCGCCTCGTAGGCTTTCTGCTCGGACGCGTCGACCGCGGCCTCCTTGCCGTCGATCGTCACCTGGCGCGGCTCGAGCTTGCGGATGCGGCCGTCGAGGTCGGCATAGAAATCTTTCTGGCGCTTTTGCGCATTCGCCAGTTCATTGGTCAGCACTTCGATCTGGCCGCGCAGCCTGGCGATTTCCTGCATGGTCTGCTCGTGCTGGTTCAGCATGTCGAGCGCGGCGGTCTTGTCCGATTTGGTGTCGATGCGCGCGTTCAGGTCGCGCGCGACGTTGTCGACCTTGGCGCGCAGGTCGAGGATGGCCTTGCGGGCTTCGTCGTCGTCGAGGATGCCGGCGCCGGCCTGCAGCGGCAGCCAGGCGGCCAGCGCAACACAGACGACGGCAAGGCGGGCGGCGGCGCGGCGGGAGGTGGATACAGTGATCATGATGGCGACTCTTCTTTAAAAAACGGGGCGGATGCAGTCTGCACCGCATGCCGCCCCGTTGTCAACCGGCCGTAAGGCGAACGATCAATAGACGATGTCGGCGCGGCGGTTCTCAGCCCAGGCCGCTTCGTTGCTGCCCTGTGCCTTTGGTTTTTCTTTGCCCAGCGACACCGCTTCCATCTGCGACTCGGCCACGCCCAGCGAGCCCATCGCCTTGCGCACGGCTTCGGCGCGCTTCTGGCCCAGCGCCAGGTTGTACTCGGTGCCGCCGCGCTCGTCGGTGTTGCCTTGGATGATGATCTTGCGCGCCTTGTTCTTGTTCAGGTAGCCCGAGTGGTTCTCGACCACGGACTTGCCGTCGTCGCGCACGGCGTAGCTGTCGAAGTCGAAGTAGACGCTGCGATTGGCGAGCACGCCTTTTGGATCGTTGAGCGGATCGACCGTGCCGGCTTCGACCGGGCGGACGTCGCGGTTGTCGACCACTGGCGGTGCGGTTTTTTCCGGGGTACGCTCGACCACAGGGGCGTCATTCAGTTTGACTGGCGAGCTGCAAGCCGACAGCAGGGCAGCGCTCGTGACGATGAAGGCTAAACTTTTAAAATTGCGCATGGTTTTTCTCCTGGTGGTTGATGAAACAAATTACTTCATGAAGGGACCCCAATTGGGCTCCCGGATGTTTCCTGCCTGGGTAGTCAAGCGTTGCTTGACCCGTCCATCGACCGACACCACGGCCAGGGCCGTACGGCCCCCGCCCTTGGTCGCATACATGATGTACTTCCCGTTCGGCGAAAAACTCGGTTCGGTGGCCCCATCGGCCAGGCGCTGTTCCTGGCCGCTGGCCAGGTCCATCGCGTATAAGGAATAGCCGCCATCGCGCTGCGAGACCCAGGCCAGGGTCTTGCCGTCCGGCGCCAGGCGCGGACTGATGTTGTAGGGGCCGTTGAAGGTGACGCGGGTGGCGTTGCCGCCATTCGCGCCCATCTTGTAGATTTGCGGGCCGCCGCTGCGGTCGCTGGTGAAGTAGATGCTCTGGCCGTCGGCCGAGAACTGCGGCTCGGTGTCGATGCCGTTGCTGTTCGAGACCCGGTGCAGATTGCTGCCGTCGGTATTCACCACATACACCTGGGTATGGCCGTCCTTCGACAGCGACACCGCCAGCTTGCTGCCGTCCGGCGACCAGGACGGCGCCGAATTGCTGCCTTTTTCATTGACCGCGATCTTGCGCGTGCCCGCCACCAGGTCGTGCACGTAGATCACCGGCTTGCGCAGTTCGAACGAGACATAGGCCACCTTGGTGCCGTCCGGCGACCACGACGGCGAGATGATCGGTTCCTTCGAGCGCAGCGCGACCTGGGTGCTTTCGCCGTCGGCGTCGGCCACTTCGAGGCGGTAGTCCTTGGCCGCGCGGTTCTCGTTGACGTAGGCGATGCGGGTGGCGAAGGCGCCGCGCGTGCCGGTCAGTTTTTCGTAGACGTCGTCGGCGATCTTGTGGGCCGCGAGCCGCATGTATTTCGGCTGCACCGACACCGGCATGCTCGACAACTGGGCCGACTTGATGGTGTCGAGCAGCTTGTAGCGCACCTCGAAGCTGCCGTCGGCCAGCTGTTGCACGCTGCCGACCACCAGCGCATCGGCGCCGCGCGCTTTCCATTGGCCGTAGTCGACCGGCGCGGTTTCCGACAGCACGGTGCCGGCATCGATGACCTTGAACACGCCGCTGCGCTCGAGGTCGGCCTTGATGATGGCCGACACCTGGGCCGGGGCCATGCCCTCGTCGGCGAAGGCGGCCACCGCGACCGGGATCTGGTTGCTGCCCACGCCGGCGATTTCGACCCGCAGCTGGGCATGGGCGGCGCCGGCCAACAGCGTCGCGCTGAACAGGAAGTAGCTGAGTTTTTTCATAGGTCCGTTCTTCAATTCAGGTCTTTCATTGAGAAGCCGATTTCCAGTGTTCGCTCTACCGTACCATCTTTTTTCTTGGGCAGCGGCGTCGATTTGTTAATGCCTTTTTCCACCGCATCGTCAAACGCCGGCACGCCGCTGCTCTTGGTCATTTTCACCGAGATGATCTCGCCGGTCGGCAATTCCTCGACCCGGAACACGGCGCGCGGATTGCCCGGCAGCTCGGTGTCGCCGGCGTAC
>DASRXO010000227.1:0-4452 GCA_035654095.1 Telluria sp. | reverse complement strand
CTTCGCGCGCCGCAGCGACCTCAACATCGAGTGCCGGATCGCCCGCCCGGGCGCCGAGCAAGCCTGGGTCGCGCTGGTCGGCCGGGTCGATTACGCCGATCCGGACCGGGCCGCCGGCCCCTGCGGCATGACCGGCGTGGTGCAGGACATCAGCATCCGCAAGAACGCCGAAGACACCCTGCGCCAGAGCGAGGAAGTGCTGCGCGCGCTGGCCAATTCGATTCCCCAGCTGGCCTGGATGGCGCAGGCCGACGGCGCCATCGTCTGGTTCAACCAGCGCTGGTACGACTACACCGGCACCACCCCGGCCCAGGTGGTCGGCTGGGGCTGGCAATCGACCCACGATCCGGAGGTGCTGCCGCAGATGCTGCTGCGCTGGCATGAATCGATCCGCACCGGCGCGCCGTTCGAGATGGAATTCCCGATCCGCGGCGCGGACGGCGCCTACCGCTGGTTCCTGACCCGGGTCAACGCGGTGCGCGACCGGCTCGGCCACGTGGTGCGCTGGTTCGGCACCAATACCGACGTCGACCAGGTCAAGCGCGTGCAGCAGGCCCTGCGCGACGAATCGAATGTGCTCGAGTTGCTCAACAGCACCGGCAGCGCGCTGGCCTCGCAGCGCGACTTGCGCTCGCTGCTGCAGACCGTCACCGACGCCGCCACCGGCATCAGCGGCGCGCGCTTCGGCCAGTTCCGCTACCACGGCCGCGGCAGCGACGGCGAGCGCTTCAGCCTGGTGCTGCGCTCGGGCGCGGCACAGGCCGGCTTCGAGCGCTACTGTCCGGCCCCGGGCGGTCCCGACGCCGATGCCGTGCTGCGCTCGGACGACATCGACAACGATCCGCGCTGCCGGCGCCCGCCCGGCGCGGGCCAGGGCCCGCCGGCGCTGCGCAGCTACCTGTCGGTGCCGGTCGTCGCGCGCTCCGGCGAGCTGCTCGGCAGGCTGGCGTTCGGCCACCCCGAGGCCGCGATTTTCAGCGAACGCACCGAGCGCATCGTGGGCGGCATCGCGGCCCAGGCCGCGGTGGCGATCGACAACACCCGGCTGTACGAGGCGGCCCAGCGCGCCGCCGAGGAGCGCAAGGTGCTGCTCGAAAGCGAACGCTCGGCGCGCGCCGAAGCCGAGCGCACCAGCCAGATGAAGGATGAATTCCTGGCCACCCTGTCGCACGAATTGCGCACCCCGCTGTCGGCGATCCTGGGCTGGGCCCAGGTGCTGCGGCGCGGCAGCCGCGACCAGGCCGACTTGCAGCGCGGCCTGCAAACCATCGAGCGCAATGCGCGCGCCCAGGCCCAACTGATCGAAGACCTGCTCGACATGAGCCGCATCACCTCCGGCAAGGTGCTGCTCGACATGCAGGCGGTGGCGCCGGCGCTGGTGATCGACGCCGCGATCGACACCGTGCGCCCGGCGGCCGACGCCAAGAACATCCGGATCGAGAAGCATTACGAGGCGGCCGCCGGGCACATCGCGGCCGACCCCGGGCGGCTGCAGCAGGTGATCTGGAACCTGCTGACCAACGCCATCAAGTTCACCCCGCGCGACGGCATGGTGGCGGTCGGCCTGCGCCGGGTCGACGGCCATGTCGAGATCACGGTGCGCGACACCGGGGCCGGCATCGCGCCGGAATTCATCACCCATGTGTTCGAGCGCTTCCGCCAGGGCGATGCCTCGACCACCCGGCGTCACGGCGGGCTCGGGCTGGGCCTGTCGATCGTCAAGCACCTGATCGAGCAGCATGGCGGCACGGTGCGCGCCGCCAGCGCCGGCGAACAGATGGGCTCCTGCTTCACCATCGAGCTGCCGGCCGCCAAGCCAGCACTGCTGGCCGCGCGCAACGAGCGCGCGCCCTACAGTCCGCCCTCGCCGCAGACGCCCGATATCCAGCTGCGCGACCTGTCGCGCGTCAAGGTGCTGGTGGTCGACGACGAGCCCGACGCGCGCGACCTGATCCAGCGTATCCTGTCCGACTGCCACGCCACGGTGACCACCGCCGGCAGCGCGACCGACGCGATGACCGCGTTCCGGCTGGCGCCGCCGGACGTGCTGGTGAGCGACCTCGGCATGCCCGAGGTCGACGGCTTCGAATTGCTGGCCCAGGTGCGCGCACTGGGCCACGCCGGCGGCGGCGACGTGCCGGCGGTCGCGCTGACCGCCTTCGCGCGCTCCGAGGACCGTGTGCGCGCGCTGCAGGCCGGGTTCCGCGCCCATATCTCGAAGCCGGTCGAGCCGACCGAACTGATTGCGACCGTGGCAACAATGGTCAAGACAAGCAGCCCCCGCTTGCAATAATTGTTGTTCCTACCGCCGGACGCGGCGCTGTCCTACAAGAAATGTTCCAGACTTTGCTACACTCACCAAACTAAAGCGAGACCACGCATGCCGAGCCGACAAGATATCCTCAACGCCAAGATTCTGGTGGTGGACGATTCTCCCGACAATATCGAACTGATGGAAGAGATATTGCGCGAGGAAGGGTACACCGGCGTCAGCTCGACCATGCTGCCGGAACAGGTCTGCCCGCTGCATCGCCAGCATTGCTACGACCTGATCCTGCTGGACTTGCAGATGCCCGGCCTGAACGGCTTCCAGGTCATGAAGGGGCTGAAGGAAATCGAACAGGGCGGCTACTTGCCGGTGCTCGCGCTGACCGCCCAGCCCAGCTTCAAGATCGCCGCGCTGGAAGCCGGCGCGCGCGACTTCATCAGCAAACCGTTCGACCTGCTCGAGGTGCACAAGCGCATCCACAACATGCTCGAGGTGCGCCTGCTGTACAAGGAACTGGCGCAGTACAGCAAGACCCAGCAGGAGCTCGCGCTGCACGACCCGCTGACCGGCCTGCCCAACCGGCGCCTGCTCGAAGACCGCATCGAAACCACGCTGCAGCATGCCAACCGCAAGCAGCACAAGGCGGCCGTGATGTACCTCGATCTCGACGGCTTCAAGGAGATCAACGATACCTACGGCCACGCGTACGGCGACGAGGTGCTCAAGCTGGTGGCCCAGCGCCTGCTGTCCTGCTCGCGCAAGGAAGATACCGTGGCGCGCCTGGGCGGCGATGAATTCATGGTGGTGCTGGGCGAAGTGTCGGGCCTGGCCGACGCCCACGGGCCGGCCGCCAAGCTGGTGGAGGCGGTGTCCGAACCCTTCTTCATCAATGACTTGACGCTCAGGCTGTCGACCAGCATCGGCATCAGCATTTATCCGGACGACGCCGAGACCGTCGAAGCGCTGATCAGCATCGCCGACTACGCGCTGTACGAAGCCAAGCGCGGCGGCAAGAACCGCTTTTGCGCGACCTCGGCCGCCCCCGCCCCCGCGGCCCAGCCCGCGGCCACCGTGCTGCCGATCGGCAAACTGGGACTGGCGCCGCGCCGCTGAGGCCGGCGTTGCCGCTAGTGCGCGGCTTTCTCTTGCGTTCCCGCTTCCCTGGTATTTTCCTCGATCGACTTGGCGTGCTGGTGGTCGGTGCTGGCGTTGACTTTATCGGGCGGCACTTCGATGCGCGTGATGCCGCTGTCGACCGAGATCGGGTCGCTGGCCGGGAAGGTCATTTCGACCGCCTCGTCGAGCAGGGTTTCCTTGGCCACCTGCTCGGGCGTGTCGGCCTCTTCCGCGGCCAGGACCTTGATGGCGGCGGCCCATTTGACGAACTTGAGTTCGGCCAGGTCGCCGATGGTGATCACGCCGAACGCCTGGCCGAGCAGCCTCGCATCCTTGGCGCTGACCCCGCGCAGCGCGCTGACCGGGGCGTCGACCAACTCGCGGAAGCATTTGCCGGCGAACGCGTCATCTACAATCGTATTGATATTCATCTCTGTCCTTTGGGGGGGTAGGCTGCTGCTCGCAACCACTATGTCATACCGACCTCCCCCCGTATGTGCGGCATCGAACGTTGCGTAAAGATCGCCGCGCACGCTAGCCGGGCACGCGCTTTTGACATAGGATTTCCCCAGCGCTATTATTGCTGGCGGTGCACAACAGCCGGAACGGCGGAGCTTCATATGTGCGAAAACAATCAGCCGCGTCTGCCATCCTGCCGCTGGGCGGCGTTTTGACACCACCAACTCATTGCAGCAGGAACTACGTGCCCAAGATCGACAAACCGAAAATTCTGGTGGTCAACGATGACGCCGCGAGCCTGCTGGCGCTGACCAGCTTGCTTGACCAGTGGGCCGACGAGAGCAATTACGAGGTCATGGCCGCGCGCTCCGGCCAGGAAGCCTTGCGCCAGGTGCTGCTGCACGATTTCGCGGTGATCCTGCTGGACGTCAACATGCCGGGCATGGACGGCTTCGAAACGGCCGAGGCGATCCACCAGCGCGGGCGCTCGGCCGACATCCCGATCATCTTCGTGACCGCCTTCCTGGCCGACGAGATCGACCGCCTCAAGGCCTACCAGCGCGGCGCGGCCGACTTCCTGTTCACGCCGGTGATCCCGCAAATCCTGT
>DASRXO010000226.1:0-15864 GCA_035654095.1 Telluria sp. | reverse complement strand
GGCGGTGGTCTACCCGGACAGCGCGCAGCAAGTCGCGGCCTTGGTCAAGATCGCCGCGCAGCACCAGGTGCCGGTGTATCCGATCAGCACCGGCAAGAACTGGGGATATGGCGATGCCTGCGCCGTCACCGACGGCCAGTTGGTGATCGAGCTGAGCCGCATGAACCGCATTCTCAGCGTCGATCCGACGCTGGCCTACGCCGTCATCGAGCCCGGCGTGACCCAGCAGCAGCTGTCGCAATACCTGCTCGACCATCGGCTCGACCTGTGGATCGATTGCACCGGCGCCGGTCCCGATACCAGCTTCATGGGCAATATCCTGGAGCGCGGCTTCGGCCACTCGCCGTACGGCAACCGGCTGCAGCATGTGGCCGGCATGACGGTGGTGCTGGCCAGCGGCGAGCTGCTGGAGACCGGCTTCGGCCACTATCCGAACGCGCAGGCGACGCATCTGTTTCCCTACGGTGTAGGGCCTTTCCTCGACGGCATCTTTACCCAGTCGAATTTCGGCATCGTCACGCGCATCGGCATCTGGCTGATGCCCAAGGCCGAGTGCCTGAACCACTTCATTTGCAGCGTGCCGCGCCATGCCGACATCGGCCCGGTGGTCGACGCGCTGCGGCCCTTGCGGCTGAACGGCACGCTGCGCAGCATCCTTCATATCGGCAATGACTTGCGCGTGATTTCCGGCGGCCGGGTGTATCCGCGCGAACAGGCCGGCGGCCAGCGGCCCTTGCCGAGCCAGCTGCGCGCCGAGCTGCGCGAGAGCGCGGGCATTGGCGCCTGGACGGTGTCCGGCGCGCTGTACGGCAGCACTTTGCAGGTCGCGGCAGCGCGCCACGCGCTCAGGAAGGCGCTGAAGGGCATGGCCGCCGAGTCGACATTTCTTACAGAGCGCAAGCTCAAGACCGGGGCCATGCTGGCGCGGCTGCTGGGCAATTCCGCGGCCGGCAAGCGCCTGCGCGCCAAGGTGGCGCTGGGCGAGTCGCTGTTCGCGATGAACCGGGGGATTCCGAACGGCCGCTTCCTGGCCGGGGCCTACTGGCGGCGGCGCGGCGGGCTGCCGGCCGATTTTCCGCGCAACGCCAATCCGGCGGCCGACAACTGCGGCATGCTGTGGGTCTCGCCCATCATTCCGATGCGCGGCGCCGACCTGCTGGCCCTGCACGCGATGGCCGAGCCGGTGTTCCGCGAGCACGGCTTCGACCTGTTCGTGACCTTCAGCATGATCAACGAGCGGACGCTGGGCGGCGTCATCACGGTCGCCTACGACAAGGACGATCCGGCCGAGGTCGAGCGCGCGCGCCAGTGCTACCGCAACGTGTTCGACCGGTGCATGGCAGCCGGCTACATTCCCTATCGTGTGGGCAACCAGTCGATGGCGGACCTCGATCCGCATGGCGATGTGTACTGGAAGACCGTGGCGCGCATCAAGGCCGCGCTCGATCCGGACGGCATCATCGCGCCGGGACGCTACCAGCCGGACAAGGCCGGCGAGTCCTAAGCCGCGCATCACAGACGCGCCAGGAAGGCCTTGGCCTCCTCGCGCTTGGAAAATTCGGCCGGCGAGGCCAGCACGCGCTCGAGCTCGCGCCGCGCGCCGCGCTTGTCGCCCGACTTCGCCAGCACCATCCCGAAGTGATAGCGGATCTCGCTGGCATTGGGCGCGAGCGCGCTGGCTTTCTGCAACAGCGGCAGGGCGCGGCCCGGATTGCCGTTCTCGAGATAGATCCAGCCCAGCGTGTCCATGATGGCCGGGCTGTCGGGCGCCAGTTGATGGGCGCGCTCGGCGTAGGCGAGGGCGTTCTTGTCGTTCACGCGCTGGCAAGTCCAGGCCAGGTCGTTGAGCGCGACCACGTTCTTTGGATCGTGCTTGAGCACGGCTTCGAGTTGTTCGATGGCCGCCTTGTTGTCGTTCTTTACGACCTTGCTGCTGGCGTAGTACAGGCGGGCCGGCACGTCGCCCGGATGGTCCTTGAACCAGAGCGCCATGCGCGCATCCGCCTCGGCCTGCTTGCCCATCCGGTTGAGTACGCCGTGGATCTGGATCAGCAGCGCACCGCTGTTGTCGAGGGCGAAGGCGTGTTCGTAGGCCTTGAGCGCGGGCGCCAGCTGGTCCTGCGCGCTGAGCACGTCGCCCTCGAGCTTGTAACCGACCTGGATCTGCGGATGGCGCCTTTGCAGCGCGACCGCGAGCGCCAGCGCATCGTTGAATTTCTTCTGGCCGACCAGCACATTCAGCAGCGTCATGTTGGCGTCGAGCAGGTCGGGCTCGATGCTCAAGGCTTTCTTCAAGGCCTCGATCGCGCCGGCCTCGTCATGCTGGACCAGCTGCAGCGTCGCCAGTTTCATGTGTGGCGCGGCCGAACCCGGGACCAGCGCCGCCAGCTTGGCGTAGCACTCCGCCGCGGCGCTGTAGTTGCCCGACGCCGAGTAGACTTGCGCCAGCAGCGCCAAGGCATCCTGGTTCGACGGATTGCTCGCTTGCAGCTTTTGCGCGAGCACCAGCGCCTTCTGCTTCTCGCCGATGCGTGCATAGAACTCGGCGAGGCGCAGCGCCAGCGGCAGCGACTCCGGATTCTCCTTGCAGGCGCGCTCCAGCCATGCCGCGGCCTCGGCCGGCTGGCCCTGGCTTGCCGCGAGCCGGGCCAGCGCCTCCATCAGCGCGCCGTTCTTTGGCGATCTGGCGAGCGCGGCTTCGTAGCGCGGTTTGGCGTCTTGCGGACGTTTCTCCATCGCGTCGAGCTGGGCCAGGTTATCGAGCGCCGGCAGGTAGAGCGGATCGAGCGTCAGCGCTTTTTCGAAGCTGGTGCGGGCGCTGCGCGCATCCTGCTTGGCGAGGAAGACGCCGCCCTTGAGATTCTGCACCAGCGGGTTGTTGGCTTGCTTTTCCATCTGAGCCAGCAGGCCGAGCGCCTTGTCGGCCTGCTGGCTGCGCAGGTAGGTCATCACCAGCAGGACGCCGGTGCGCGGCGATTGGGTGTCGAGGCTGGACGCACGTTCGAGCTCGGCCACGGCGCGTCCGTTGTCGCCATTGCCGAGGCGGCTCATCGCGAGCGCGGTGTGGAGCAGGGCGGCGTCGGGCCGCAAGGCGCTGGCCTTTTCGAAATACACGGCGGCGGCGCTGAAGTGGCGGCCGCGCATGTTTGCCTCGCCGGCCAGGGTCAGCAGGTCGACGTCGTCCTCGCGCTCGCCGATCAGCGGTCGCAGGATGGCGAGCGCGGCGTCGGGATTGTTGGCGCGCAGCTGCAGGGCCGCCATCAGCTTGCTGGCATAGAGGTGGCGTGGATAGGCCGCCAGGAATTTTTTCAAGTTGAGCTCGGCCTGCTGGTTGACCCCGAGCGCGGACTGGACGGCGCCCATCAGCAGCACGCTCGGATAATGCTCCGGCGCGGCGCGCAGGATGTGCTGCAGCGCCTCTTGCGCCGCGGCCAGCTTGCCCTCGCGGTAATCGAGCATGGCTTGCGAATAGAACACCGCCACCGTGGCCGGCGACACCTTGCGCGCGGCCTGGATTTCGGCGCGCGCATCGGCGAACCGGCCGGCGTCGATGTGGACATTGGCCACGTCGATATGGGCTTGCGCATTGTTCGGACGCAGCGCCAGGATGCTGCGGTAGGCGAACAGCGCGGCCTCCGGCTTGCCCTGGCTGCGCTGGATGTCGCCCTTGAAGCGCAAGCAGTCGATGTCGGCCGGATTCGCGCTCAGCGCGCGCACCAGCAAGGCGTTGGCGTCGTCCACGCGCCGCTCCGCCATCGCGATGCGCGCCAGGCCCAGCAGCGCTTCGCCGGCGCCGGGCTGGAGCCTGACGGCTTCGTCGAACAGATTCCCGGCCTGCGCGCCCTGGCCGAGCCCGAGCAGGGCGTTGCCGCGCAGCGCGAGGATCAGCGGACGTTGGGCGGCGTTGGCGGCGGCCAGGATCTCGCCGAGCAGATGATCGTACTGGCCCTGCATCAGCAGCGCCTTGCCCAGCAGCGGATGGATCTCGCCGGCCGTGGCGCCCAGCGCCATCGCACGGCGCAATTCCTTCTCGGCGGAGATCGCGTCGCCCTGTTCGAGATAGACCTCGCCCAGCAGGATGCGGGCGGCGCGGTGTTCCGGATTCTTCTGCACCGCGTTCTTGAGCTGGATGACGGCCGCGTTGAGCTCGTCCTTCGCACGATATTGCCGGGCGTCGGCGACCAGCGCGTCGGCGCTGCCGCCGGTGCATCCGGCCATGCCGAGGCCGAGGCTGAACCACAGGGCAAGCGGCACGGCGGCCAGGCGACACCGCAAGGACTGTTGTTGCTGGGGCATGGGATTCTCCTCGCTGGGCCGGTGATTGACGAACATCACTGACAGCGTAAGGAGTCGGCGCCCTGTCTTGTTGACGAACGTCAATGTATCCGCGCGGCTAGATTCCCGTCTTCTTCGCCGGCAGCACCCGCACCACGCCGCGGAAATCGACGGTGTGCAGCGACACCGGCCGGCGCCACACCCGCGCCACATACTCCATCACGCGTTCGGCCTGCGGCAGTTCGAGGCCGCGGCCGTCGCGCAGATAGTCGTGGCGCAGGTCGAGGCTGCCGTCCGTGCCGACCCGGTTGACGGCGATGCAGGGCGCGCCGTAGTTGAACTTGGGCGCCAGGATCGCCTCGCGGATCGCATGGATGTCGCGGTTGGCGATCTTGGTCTCGCCATCCTTGCGCGCTTCGTAGACGAACAGTTCGAGCTTGTCGGCCAGTTCCTGGTCCAGATAGTTGCGGATGAAGCCGAAGTCGTCTTCCTCGCGGCACACCTGGCGCGCCTTCTCGAGGCCGTGTTTCTCGATGATGTCTTCCCAGATCGAAAAGCCGAGATGGTAGGGATTCAGCGCCAGCGCCAGCTGCTTGCCGCTGGCGTAGGGCCGCACCACGTCGGAATGCGATTTGATCGCGGCGAGGTAGAGGTCGTGCGGCAGGAAGCTGGCCTCGCGCAACAGCCGCGCATGCCAGTACGAGGCCCAACCTTCGTTCATGATCTGGCACGCAAAGATCGGGTGAAAATAATAAGCCTCCTCGCGCACCGCCAGGAAGATGTCGCGCTCCCAGTCTTCCATGTCCGGCGCGTAGTGCGCGATGAACCACAGCAGGTCGACCTCGGCTTGGGGCGGCAGCGGAGAGCGCTGCAGCGGCTCCGGCTTGGTCTCCGGCGCCGACTCGCCGGGCAGGCGCACATAACGGTCGCGGAACGGTTCGGCCGCCGCCTCCGCGCGCGGCGCGATGAACTCGGGATAGGCCGGCCGGTGCAGCGGCTTGTTGATGTCGATATGCATTTCCAGCGCGAGGGCGGCGTCGAGCACGGCTTCGACCCGCTCCTGGCCGTGGGCCGACAGGGCGCGCTCGAGGCGCTGGGCGCGCGCCGCGCTTTGCTCGAGGATGTGGCTGCCCGCCATGTCCATGAAGCGGATGAACAGCTGGTTGTTCTTGGCGAAGTCGGCATGGCCCAGCACATGGGCGGTGACCAGCGTGTTCTCGGCCAGCGAGTTCTGCTCCAGCATGAAGGCGTGGCAAGGGTCGCCCGGGAACATCACTTCGAAAATCTTCGAGTGGCCCATGTGCTGGCGCACCAGCTGGTGGATATAGCGCACCCCGAACGACCAGTGGCGCATGCGCACCGGCAGGCCGTAGACCGCGATCTCCACCATGAAATTGCCCGGCACGAGGTCGAAATTGACCGGGTGGAAGTCGAGTCCGAGTTCGATCGCCAGCGCCTCGATGCGCGCCGTGTAATCGGCCAGCTGGTCCTGCGCCTGGTTCATGGGGAGGCCTCGGCCGACTCGGCTTCCTGGCTGAAGAACTTGCGCAGCGCGCGCCAGACATCGTCGGTGGTGGACAGCACGCTGCTGCCGATCGGCACGCCGCGCCGTCCCAGCTCGTTGCACAGGCGCCGCATTTCGGTGTCCAGCGAGCGTGGCATGCCGGGCAGGGTTTCGATATAGCCGATGTAATTCAGCAGCCCGCCCAGCTCGGTAAGCGTGGCGCCGGCCGCGCTGCGGTCCTCGGTAAAGTTCTCGCCGTCCGAGGCGTAGAACAGGTAGACGTTGTGCTGTGCCGGATTGAGCTCGGTGTGCACCGCGTCGAGCACCAGCCGGAACGCGCTGGACGCGATGGTGCCGCCCATGCCCGAGACCTGGAAGAACTCCTTCTCGCTGAACTCCCAGGCATGGGTGGTGTGGGCGACGAAACGGGTCTGGACCTTGGCATACTTGCGGCGGATCCCGTGCAGCGCGAAAAAGAAGAAGGACTTGGCCAGCTTGCGCTCGATCTGCGTCATGCTGGCCGACACGTCGATCACGAAGAAGACCACCGCGCTGGTGCTCGGCCGCGGGCGCGTGACCAGTTGCCGGAAGCGCAGGTCGTCATTGGTGAACGGCACCGGATCGGTCTGCACCGCGCGCCGCTTGATGGCCTCCTTCACGGTGCGGCGCCGGTCCAGCCGCGAGCGCGCGCCGCGCTTGTCCCAACCCTCGCGCACCAGTTCCACCTCGTCGATCCGGGCGCTGGGCCGGGGCTTGAGGTCGGGCAGCTTGAGTTCTTCCCACACCCAGTCCATGACTTCGTCGATCGAGAATTCGAGCAGCAGGCGCACTTCGCCATCCTCGTCGCCGCCGGCGCCGGACTGGCCCGCATCGTCTTCGGCCTGTCCGGTCTGCAGGATGTCGCCGGGCTTGCCTTCGCCCTGGCCGGCGCCGCTCGTGCTGCGGCCCTCGGCCAGCTTGAAGCGCGCGTGTTCGAGCAGGCGCACCGGCACTTGCACCGTGCGCTCCTGCGGCCCCGTGATGAGGTCGGGGCCGGCGATCAGCTCGGGCAGGTGGTTCTGCACCGCCTCGCGCACCTTGCCGTTGTGGCGCAGCCAGTCGCGCGCGCCGCGTGAGAACAGTTCGTACCACGCCGTGTTGATTGTCGCCGTCACGCGCTGCCTCCCGCCACCGGCTATTCCTGCGCCAATAAGGTCGTCACATAATTCAGCGCTTCGCGCGCGCTGTGGCTGTCGTAGCCGTATTCGTCGACCAGCCGCTTCTCGACGGCCGAGATCTTGGTGCGGATCTCATCGTCCGGACGCTTGGCCGAACTGACCAGCCGCAGCACGTCGCGGCGCTGCTCGAACAGGTATTGCTGGACCGCGTCGTTCAATTGCAAATGGCTCTCGAGGCTGAACTTGATGCCGCGCTTGTAGGCGCCCATCGCCTTGCGCACCACCTCTTGGCGGAACGACTGCTTGCCGGACTCGGAGATGTGGATCTTTTCCTCGACCGCGCGCAGGAAGCGCTCGTCGGGACGCCGCTCCTCGTTGGTGATCGGGTCCTTGATCTGGCGGTTGTCGAGCATGGCTTCCACCTCGTCGAGATACTTGTTCAGCAGGTCTTGCGCTTCCTGCTCGAAGGAGACGAACAGCGCCTTGTGCACGTCTTCCTTGACCCAGCGGTTGTAAAAATCCTTGCGGGTCAGTACCAGGTAATCGACCCATTTGCGTTTTTTCTTGGGGTCGATGCGGGCGTCGCTTTCGATGCCGTCTTTCAGCGCGAGCAGTACGTCCATGGTCGACAGGCTCTTCTGGTTGGACTGGATGATGGCGTTCGACAGCGCATTGATCACGAAGCGGGGCGAGACGCCGGCCAGTCCTTCGTCCGGCGCCTTCTCCTTTTCTTTGACCCGCCGGACGTCGGCGCGGTTCACGCCCTCGACCTCTTCGTCGGCATGGATGCGCACTTTCTTGACCAGTTCGACCTCCTTGTCCTCGCTCTCCTGGATCCGGCTCAGGATCGCGAACACGGCCGCCGCGTGCAGCACGTGCGGGTCGAGGTGGACGTCGCGGAAGGCCGGCGCGGCCGAGGAGATCAGCTTCTTGTAGATGCGCGCCTCCTCCTTGTAATTGAGGGTGTAGGGCACCTGGATGATGACCATGCGGTCGAGCAGCGCCTCGTTCTCGCTCTCCTGCAGGAACTTGCGGAACTCGGCCAGGTTGGTGTGCGCGAGGATGGTCTCGTCGAGGTAGATCAGCGGAAAGCGCGAGACCTTGACGTTCTTTTCCTGCGTGAGCGTGAGCAGCAGGTAGAGGAACTCGCGCTTGACCTTGAGGATCTCGATCATCTCGAGCACGCCGCGGCTGGCCGCGTAGACCGCGCCGGACCACGACCAGGCGCGCGGGTCGCCTTCGTCGCCGTACTGCGCAACCTTGGACAGGTCGACCGAGCCGACCAGGTCGGCCAGGTCGGCGGTGGTGGGATCGTGCGGCGCGTAGGTGCCGATGCCGCTGCGGCCCGATTCCGAAATGAAGAAGCGTTCGACCGGCATCTGCATGAAGTCGCCGGCGAACTGGTCTTCGAGCCGGGCCCGGCAGTGCGGGCAGATCTCGCCGCTGATGTCGATGCCGTAGGTGTTGCGGCAGGCCGCGCGCATCGAGTGCGGCACCAGATGCAGCGGCGATTCGTGCACCGGGCAGCCGCCGATCGCGTACAGCGCGCCGTCGTCGGTGTAGCTGTATTCCTCCAGCCCGCGCTTGAGCAGGATGACCAGGGTCGACTTGCCGCCCGACGGCGGGCCGAGCAGCAAGAGCAGGCGCCGCCCGACCTCGGACCCGGCCGCGGCGGCCTTGAAATAATCGACCACGCGGTCGATCGCCTCGTCGATGCCGAACAGCTCGTCCTCGAACAGGCGGCAGCGGAAATGGCCGTCGTCGGTCTCGGTGCAGGTGGCGCGGATCATGTCCCAGACGTACTGGTGCGAACTGCGCGCGATCCGTTCCGGCGCTTGCGGAAAGACCTTCTCCATGAATGCGGCAAACGGGCCTGACCAGTGCCCGGCCCGGTGCTGTTTGGTGAACAGGTTCAGGCTCTTCAGAAAATCGCCTTGCTGGTCCGATGGTTGGGGATGAAGCTCATCGCCAAGTGTTATCACGCGTCCTCCGTGTCGGGTGCTGCGGGCGAGCGTCGGCACGCACCGTGAGAACTCCCAGTATCGGCGTGCGTCACTCACCGCGAATGAGCCGCGTCAATCGTGGCGGCCGAACCTGTGGCCGGTTTTGCGGTCTCATGCTAATCGTCGCGGGAAGCTGGAAAAGGGCGTTACTTGCCGAAAACACCCGACCTGACGTACAGTAGCGGCTTCACGTCAGTACAGGGGCTGCGATGGCGACGGTATGGCAGGGTAGGGAGCCTTGATGAGCCCGCTGGAGCTTGCGGCCAACGGCCTCATGGCGCTCGCCATCGTTCTCGCCGGCCGCAATAGTGTGCACAGCTGGTGGACCGGCATCATCGGCTGCTCGCTGTTCGCCTTGTTGTTCTACCAGACCAATTTGTACGCCGATGTCGTGCTGCAAGGACTTTTTGTGATCACCAACATCGTCGGCTGGTGGCAATGGCTGCGCGGCGATCGCGGCGAACCCTTGCCGATTTCGCATGCCAACTTCGCCAGCCTGCTGTGGACGGTGCCGCTCGGTATGGCCGCCACCGCCGCCTACGGTGCGTTATTGCATTTTTATACCAGCGCCTACGCGCCGTTCGCCGATTCCTCGGTGCTGGTGTTCAGCATCATCGCCCAGGTCTTGCTGATGCGGCGGCGCATCGAGAACTGGGCGTTCTGGCTGCTGGTGAATACCATCGGCGTGCCGCTGTATTTCAGCCGCGGGCTGTACCTGACCGCGCTGCTGTATGCGGCGTTCTGGATCAATGCCCTGGTGTCGTGGTGGTGGTGGCGCAGGCTGGCGCTGGCCCCGCAAGCAGCAAAGGCCGCAGGGTGACATAATAGCGCCGGTTATTGTTGACGAGGTTCCCCATGAAATGGATGGTCGCTTCCATCTTCCTGCTGTCTGTTTTGCACATTCACTTCCGCGGCAAGGTGCGCCTGCCGTTCATGCGCCAGTTGTTCGACCATTCGTCGTTCATGGCGCCGATCAACATCTGGCTGCACCTGTTCTCGCGGGTGCCGGCGACCGCCTATCATTCGGTGCGCGAATTCCCCGAACTGGCGCCGCTTGCGCAAAATTGGGAAGTGATCCGCGCCGAGGCCGAGAACCTGCTCGCGCTGCAGAAAATCAAGGCGGCGGAAATGAACGACGACGCCGGGTTCAATTCCTTCTTCAAGAACGGCTGGAAGCGCTTCTACCTCAAGTGGTACGACGCCAGCCATCCCTCGGCCGAGCGGCTGTGTCCGCAGACCTTCGCGCTGCTGAACCAGATCCCGACGGTCAAGGCCGCGATGTTCGCCGAGTTGCCGCCCGGCGCCAAGCTGAACCCGCACCGCGATCCGTATGCCGGCTCCTTGCGCTACCACCTCGGGCTGGCCACGCCGAACGACGACCGCTGCTTCATCGAAGTCGACGGCCAGCCCTACAGCTGGCGCGACGGCGAGGCCGTGATCTTCGACGAGAGCTATATCCACTGGGCCATCAACGGCAGCGAGAGCGACCGCATCATCCTGTTCTGCGACATCGAACGGCCGCTGCGTTTCGGCTGGATGCGCGGCGTCAACCTGTGGCTGGGCCGCACCCTGATGACGGCCGCCAGCTCGCCCAACGAGGCCGGCGACCAGACTGGCCTGGTCAGCAAATTGTTCAAGATATCGTTCGTGATGGGCCGCTACCGGCGCCGCTTCAAGGCCTGGAACGCGACGGTCTACAAGGCCACCAAGTTCGGCCTGATCATCTCCGCGGTCGCGCTGATCGTCTACATCTGAGGCGAGCCCGGCTTGCGGTTCGCGCCGCGCTGCGCTATCATCACGCTTCCTTAGGGGAGTAGCCGCCTGCGCATCACGCGCGGGGCATATGTCAACATACTTGGCGCACATCGCCATGGCATATGCGACAGTACGTTGGCAAGACCTATGGCATGGATGACTCTCACCGGGGCCGGGCAGGGTTATCGTGCCATCGGTATGTGCCCAGCCCCTGAAGTGTCTTATGCATTCCTTCCAGTTCCACCCGATCGCCGTCGCCCATGCGGAGCGCACGGCATGACGACCACCATCCTGCTGCTGCTCGGTTCGGCCGTCGTCATCTATCTCGCCTGCGAATATTTCGTGAACGGCGTCGAGTGGGTCGGCCATCAATTTGGCATTTCCAAGAACGCCACCGGCACCGTGCTGGCCGCCTTCGGCACCGCCTTGCCGGAGAGCGTGGTGACTTTCGTCGCCGTGGTCTTCGGCCATAGTCCGGCGCAGAAAGAGATCGGCATCGGCGCGGCCATCGGCGGCCCGCTGGTGCTGGGGACGATCGCCTACGCCGTGGTCGGCCTGACCTTCCTGCTCAGCCAGCGGCAGGCCGACGCCAGCTTCCTGCCGCGCCAGGCCGCGCACCGCCTGATCGAGGACCAGCGCTGGTTCATGTCGATCTTCGTGTTCAAGGCGGTGCTCGGGGTGGTGGCGTTCGCCATCAAGCCGTGGCTGGGCGCGCTGTTCCTGCTGGCCTACGCGGCCTACGTGCGCCAGGAGATGTCGGCCGCAGGCGACGCCGGCAGCGCGCACGAGCTCGAGCCGCTGAAGCTACGGCCGCGCGACCCGATGCCGGCACGCATCTGGCCGCTGCTGCAAACCGGCGCCGCGCTGGTCGTCATCTTCCTCAGTTCCCAGGTCTTCGTGCATCAGATCGATGCGATCGGACCGTGGCTGGGACTGTCGCCGCAACTGGTGGCCTTGCTGCTCAGTCCGATCGCGACCGAGTTGCCGGAGATACTGAATGCGGTGATCTGGGTGCGCCAGGGCAAGCAGACCCTGGCGCTGGCGAACATCAGCGGCGCGATGATGATCCAGGCCACGATTCCAAGCGCGCTGGGCCTGATGTTCACGCCGTGGATGCTGCAGCACGCGCTGGTCTGGGCCGCGGTCGTGACGATGCTGTCGATCGCCGGCCTCTACCTGTGCTTGCGCAGGAACGCGCTGACGCCGCGCGCGATGACCGGATTCGGCTTGCTGTACGGGGTGTTCGCGCTCGGCTTGTTCTTCATTCCGCTGCAGGGCTGACGGCTCGCTCCCGTGGCTACGCCGACGAGTGCATGCCGGTCAGGTTTCGCTCCATTGGCGTAGCAGGTTATGGTAGCAGCCGATCAGTTTGGCCCGTGCGCCTTCATCGGCCTCGGTGCGGTTCAGGGCCTGGATCGCATTGTCCATATCGAACAGCAGGCTGCGCTGACCATCGTCCTTGACCAGGCTCTGTACCCAAAAGAAGCACGCCAGCCGGGTGCCGCGGGTGATCGGCGTGACTTGATGCAAGCTGGTGGCGGGATAGACGATCATGTCGCCCGCCGCCAGTTTGACGGCGTGCGCGCCGTAGGTATCTTCCACCTGCAATTCGCCGCCGTCGTAGTCGTGCGGATCGCTCAGGAACAAGGTGGCGGAAATATCCGTGCGCAGCTTGCTGCCATTGTGCGGATGCAGGCGCACGCTGCCGTCCACATGGGCGCCGAAGCGCATGCCTTCTCCATAGCGGTTGAACATGGGCGGGTAGACCACGTTGGGCAGTGCAGCGCTGATAAACAAGGGATTGCGCTCCAGCGCCGCCAGGATGATGCGCTGGCAGTGCAATGCGGCTTCGGAGCGTTCATCCATCTGCTGGTTGAACTTCACGGGCGCGCCCTGGTAGCCGGCCGTGGCCCGGCCATCGATCCAGGCGTCGCCGGCCTGGTCGAGCAGGGCGCGCACCGCTGCCAGCTGTTGGGCATCTAGAACGTGGGGAATGGAGACCAGCATGGTTGCCTCGTCACATGCGATAGTTGAAGGACAACATCGCCGCACGTCCCGTGCCAGGGACCGAGCGGCCGCCGTCGGATTGAATCAGCGCATCGTAATACATTTTGTCGGTCAGGTTGAAGAGGTTCAAGCGAATGTCGTAGCGACGCTGGGTATAGGCCACGGTCGCGTCCCAGCGGGTGTAGCCGCCGACCCGCACGGTGTTGGTCGTATTCGCGAAACGTTCGGACATATAGACCGGGCCGCCACCCACTTCCCAGTGTGCTGCGGGCTGATAGATGGTCCAGGCGGTCAAGGTATTCTTCGGCGTATTGCCGGGAACCTTGCCCAGCGTGCCGTCCAGCGCGGACGCGCCGACGATCTTCGCATCCAGGTAGGTGTAGTTGGCGGCAAGCTGCCATTTTTTCGCCACGCGGCCGCTGGCGCCGGCGCGGAAACCATCGACGCGCACGGTGCCGTCCAGTTCATAGATGCCGGTGCTGACCAGGCTGCGCGCGTTTTCCTTCCGGATCTGGAACAGGGCCGCATTCAAGGCCAGGTCGCCGTTTGCCAAGTCCCACTTGCCGCCCAGTTCGTAGGAGCGGTTCTTTTCCGGATCCAGGTTTTGCTGCCCGGTCGTACCGGTCAACTGTTCCAGCGACGGGTTGAACGAGGTGCCGTAAGACAGGTAATAGGAGTCTTCCCTGGTGGGTTGCCAAATGCCGCCCAAGCGCACGCTGGTAAAGCCGATCGTCTGCTGCGCGCTGGCCAATGCGGTACTCCCCGCCGTGTTCGACGAGTTGATCGAGTTGGTGATGCTGGCGGTATAACGGTCATAGCGCAGGCCGCCGGCCAGCTTGAATTCCGGCGTCAGGTCTACCGTGTCATTCGCATAGGCAGCGACGGTATTGGCTGAGCCGCCCGCGCGATTGCCGGTGCTGCGCGGCGCATTGGCCGGGGAATCGCCGTTGTTGGGCTGCACCAGCGGGACACAGGCAATATAGCCGGCGGTGGTTCCGGGCGCATTCAGCGCCTTGCCGTTGCAGCTGCCGTTGCGGTAGTAGTTCTGGTTGTCGTAGCCGTCGTGCCCCAGCTCCAGGCCGAACAGCAGTTGCTGGCGCAGGCCGTCGCCCTCGACCGTGGCGGACAATTCGGTCTGGTTGAAAACCGAGTAGTCGCGGATATCGCGGTCATGGCTTTGGATGCGCTCGTACAGGCTGGTGAGCGGCAGGGAACTGATCGCCGATGGGCTCAAGGCGCTGAATCCGCTGGCGGAAACCGTACCGATCGTATTCGGTGCGGTCTCGACGGCGCGGGTTTTGACATAGTTGTACTGCAACTGGTTGCGCAGGGTTGCCTGCGGGCTCAGCTTATGCGATACGGTTGCAGCGAGGGCCGCGACGTCGGAGTCGGTGTGGTCATCGTTGTAGCCATACGCGGTGTTGCGCTCGACGTTTGCCGGTGCGCCGTTCAGCGGGCTGACGCCGTAATCGGGCATGTCGCGGTTGTGTTGCAGCAAGGCGGACAAGGTAATTTCGGTCGGGGTGCCGATGCCGAATTTGACCGAAGGCGCGAGACCGACATCCTGCAGCCTGCTTTGATCGCGGGTGCTCGCATCGCCGCCCTGCGCCATCGCCGCCACGCGCACGGCGGAGCTGTCGGACAGCGGCCTGTCGATATCCAGCGTCGTGCGCAGCAAGCCGTTGGTGGTCACCGCGCCGCCGATTTCCGTAATCGTTTTCAAGACCGGCTTCCTGGTGACCTGGTTGATGACGCCGCCGGTCGATCCGCGGCCAAACAGCATCGAGGATGGGCCCATCAATACCTCGATGGAATCGAGCGCGAAGGTGTCGCGGTAGTATTGGCCGCGGTCGCGGAAACCGTCCAGGTAGATATCGGTGCGAGCGGAGAAACCGTTCAGGTTGATGTTATTGCCGATCTGGCCGCCTTCCGCGCCGCCAAGGGTAATGCCGGAAACGTTGCGCAAGGCATCGGCCATGGAGTTGGCGCCTTGCGATTGCATCAGTGCCTTATTGACCACCGTGATGGACTGGGCAACATCGTGCGGATCCGCCGCCAGTTTTTTCAGGGAGACGGCGCCTGGAAGAAATCCATCCTTTGCGCCTTGCACGATCACCTCCGGCAAGACCGCATCCTTGCCGGCGGCGCTTTGGGGGCTGGTCTGCTGTGCCAACAGGGGCAGGGGACTGGCGCAGAGTGTGAGGATGGCGGCGGCGATCGGCGTATAGCGGTTCATTATTCTTGTTTCCGTGGTGGGGAAGTGACTGGAAACGTAAGACTAATACAAATGAGAATGATTAGCAATTACAATATGCACGGAAAGGTCGGCCATCGTCATTTGCAACTCGGCGGGGAAATGGCTACCTGGTCTGCTTAGCGTGCTGCACGGCGCGCGTTGTTGAGTCAAGCAGTTTGACGGCGGAGCAGGTAGCCGTCACGGAAGTTCGACAAGCCGATCGGCCCGTGAGGGCCGATCGAGGCTCGGGCGCCGGAGCGCCGTTCAGGCGGTGCGTTGCGCGCCGCTCGCCGCTGCGGAGGCCTTGCCGGCACCCGCGTTCGCATCCTCGATGAAGCGTTTGCGCATCGGCAGCAGCACGAACTTGGCCGCGATTGCCGCGGCGATCGTGATCGCGGCGGAGAACATGAACGCGCGATCCCAGTTACCGCCGGCCGACAGCACCGATGCCAGCGGCACCAGCAGCGATGCCGTTCCCTTGGCGGTGTACAAGGTACCCGCATTGCCGGCCGCGAACTTGACACCGAAGGTATCGGCGCAGATGGCTGGGAAGATCGAGAAGATCTCGCCCCAGAACAGGAAGATCAGTGCCGCGAACGTCATGAAGGCGATCGGATCGTGACCAAAATGCATCAGGCCCAACATCGACAGGCCTTCGCCGAGGAACACGATGAACATCGTGTTTTCACGGCCCAGACGGTCCGACAGCAAGCCGCACAGCGGACGCGTGAAGCCATTCGCCAGGTTGTCGATCGACAGCGTCATGGTCAACAGCGGCAGCGTCAAACCCAACATACTGATCGGCAGTTTGGCCAGGCCGTAGTCCTTCGCGATCGGGCCGATCTGCGCGGTCGCCATCAGGCCGCCGGCGGCGACCGCAACGAACATTACATAGATCAGCCAGAACATTGGCGTCTTCAGCATTTG
>DASRXO010000225.1:0-5148 GCA_035654095.1 Telluria sp. | reverse complement strand
CAACGAGAACGACGTGCTCGACGAATTCTTCCGCACCGGCGTCTACCGCGTGCGCAAATCGTCCGAGACCTATCACACCAGCAGCCCGTCGATGGACATCTCGAAGGCCTCGAATTTCGAACGCTTCGTCTACGACCTGGTCGGGCGCGACGCCGAGCGCGTGCGCGCGCTGTTCCACAAGGTCGAGACCGAGGGCGGCTTCGACCTGTCCGGCAAACCGGGCAGCGACGGCGACGAGTTCAAGCTGGTGGCCAATTACGGCTTCAAGTCCGGCAAGTCGACCCACCAGGACCGCCTCGACACCATCCGCGACGTGCAGGACGATTACGAGATCACGATCGATACCCACACCGCCGACGGCATCAAGGTCGCGCGCGAGAACATGGAAGTGGGCGTGCCGATGATCGTGCTCGAAACGGCGCTCGCCGCCAAGTTCAACGAGACCATCCTCGATGCGTTGGGCGTCGACGCCGAACGCCCGGCCGGCTTCGAAGACATCGAATCGCTGCCGCAGAAGTTCGTGGTGATGCCGCCCGACGTCGAGAAGATGAAACTCTTCATCGCCGCTCACACCGGCCTGTAAGCCATGACAGCCGCCACCACCAAAGCCGCCGCCAAACCGATGCTGTCGGTGCGCGAAGCGCTCGACTTCCTGCTCGGCGTCGCGCGCGCGGTCGGCGCGACCGAGATCGTGCCGACCCTGGATGCCAACGGCCGCGTGCTGGCCGAGGCGCAGGCCGCGACCATCGACGTGCCCTCGGCCGACAACACGCAAATGGACGGCTACGCGGTGCGCGCGGCCGATTGCGCCAGCGGCAGCGCCACGCTGACCGTCACCCAGCGCATCCCGGCCGGCCAGGTCGGCCGGTTCCTCGCGCCCGGCAACGCGGCGCGCATTTTCACCGGGGCCATGATCCCCGAGGGCGCGGACGCGGTGGTGATGCAGGAGCAGTGCGAAGCGCGCGACCCGAACATGGTCACCGTCAAGCACACGCCGCAGCCGGGCGAGTGGATACGCCGCAGCGGCGAAGACATCACCGCCGGCTCGGTGATCCTGGCCGCCGGCACCCGCCTGCGCAGCCAGGAGCTGGGCCTGGCCGCCTCGGTGGGCCTGGCCCAGCTGCCGGTGCGCCGCAAGCTGCGCGTGGCGGTGTTCTTCACCGGCGACGAGCTGACCATGCCGGGCGAAGCGCCGGGCGGCCAGCTGGCGCCGGGCGCGATCTACAACTCCAACCGCTTCACGCTGCGCGCGCTGCTCGAGAATCTCGGCTGCCAGATCAGCGACTTCGGCATCGTGCCCGACACCTTGAGCGCCACGCGCGAGACTCTGCGCAAGGCCGCGCGCGACAATGACCTGATCATCACCTCGGGCGGCGTGTCGGTCGGCGAGGAAGACCACATCAAGCCGGCGGTGGAGGCGGAAGGGCGCCTGAACATGTGGCAGATCGCCGTCAAGCCGGGCAAGCCGCTGGCCTTCGGCGAAGTCGATCGCGACGGCGGCTCGGCGTTTTTCCTCGGGCTGCCCGGCAATCCGGTATCGAGCTTCATCACCTTCCTGCTGTTCGTGCGGCCCTTCGTGCTGCGCTTGCAGGGTGTCGGCGGCTCGGTCGAGCCGCGCGCGTTCGCGCTGCGCGCCGACTTCAACTGGCCCAAGCCGGACCGCCGCAACGAGTTCCTGCGCGCGCGCATCAATGCGGCGGGCGGGCTCGAACTGTTCCCCAACCAGGGATCGGGCGTGCTGACGTCGACCGTCTGGGGCGACGGCGTGATCGACAATCCGCCCGGCCACGCCATCGCGGCAGGCGACATCGTGCGCTTCATCCCGTTCAGCGAATTACAGCACTAGGACTAGCAATGGACATTACGCTGCGTTTTTTTGCCAGTGTGCGCGAAGCGCTCGGCACCGCGCAAGAGAACCTGACCCTGCCGCCCGGCGTGACCACCGTCGGCGCGGTGCGCGAGCATCTGGTCGCGCGCGGCGGCGTGTGGCAGGAAGCCCTCGACGACCGGCGCCCGCTGCGCATGGCCTTCAACCACGTCATGTGCGACGGCCAGACCGCGCTGAAAGAGGGCGGCGAAGTCGCCTTCTTCCCGCCGGTGACGGGCGGCTAACGGCCCCTGAATTCGCGCCGGTAGATCGACGGCGAGGTGTTCAGCTCTTCGCTGAAGCTCTGGCGCAGCGACAGGGGTGACCCGAATCCTGCCAGTTCGGCGACTGCTTCCACCGGATGCTCGCTGGTCTCGAGCAGGCGCTGCGCCAGCGCCAGCCGCTGGTGCCGCAGCCATTGTCCGACCGTGGTGCCGGTCACCTGCCTGAAGCGGCGCGTGAAGGTGCGGCGGCTCATCAGCGCCCGCGTGGCCAGTGCGTCGAGCGCATGCGGCTGGCCCAGGTTCTCCGTCACCCAGTCCAGCACTTCCATCAAGCGGTCCGCGCCCGCCGCCGCGGGCAGTTGGCGTTCGATGAACTGCGCCTGGTTGCCCTGCCTGTGCGGCGGCACCACCATGCGGCGCGCCACGTGGTTGGCGATGTCGGCCCCATGGTATTTGCGCAGGAGGTGCAGGCAGCAGTCGATGCCGGCCGCGGTCCCGGCCGAGGTCAGCACGTCGCCGTCGTCCACATACAGCACGTTCGGATCGACGCGGATGCGCGGATAGCGGCGCGCGAGCGCATCGGCGCACAGCCAGTGCGTGGTCGCGGGCCGCGCGTCGAGCAGTCCCGCGGCGGCCAGCACGAAGGCGCCGAGGCACAGGCCGACCAGCTGCGCGCCGCCGGCGTGGGCCGCACGCAGCGCGTCGAGCAGGCGTGCCGGCGGCGCATCGTCGATGCTGCGCCAACTGGGGACGATGATGAGGTCGGCCGCGGCCAGCGCCTCCAGCCCGTGCTCGGCCTGGATCGAAAAGCCCGCGCTGGTGCGCAGCGGGCCGGCGTCGGCCGCGCACACCAGCAGCTCGATACGAGGCACGCCGCCGGTATTGCAGTCCTCGCCGAACACCGCGCACGGCACCGACAGATGGAAAGGGCTGATGCCGTCGAAGGCGACAACGGCGACGGTGAGGGTGTGCATGGATGGTCTGCGCTGATCGGATTGGCCCGATTATATCGAAAATCGTCGTTCAGGCCACTGTCGGCCGCAGCCGGCTGTCGCGATAATAGGCTTCCTTCTTCTCAGCGAAACGGAACGCCACCATGAAAACCGGCCTGCTCATCATCGACATCCAGAACGACTACTTCCCCGGCGGGCGCATGGCGCTCGAGGGCACCGGCCGCGCCGCCGATAACGCCGCGGCGCTGCTGGCCGCGTTCCGGCGCCTGCAACTGCCCGTGATCCACGTGCAGCACGTGGCAACCCAGCCCGGCGCCACCTTCTTCTTGCCGGGGACCGAGGGCGCGGACATCCACGCCAGCGTGCTGCCGCGCGAGGGCGAGGCCGTCATCCAGAAACACTACCCGAGCGCATTCCGGCAAACGCGGCTGCTTGAATATCTAGGACAGCAAGGAATCGGCAAGCTCGTCGTCGCCGGAATGATGACCCACATGTGTATCGACACCAGCACGCGCGCCGCCTGCGACCTCGGATTCGCGATCGAGCTGGCGCACGATGCATGCGCGACGAAGGCCTTGTCGTTCGGTGGCGTCGAGGTGCCCGCCGGTCAGGTGCAGGCGGCCTATCTCGCGGCGCTGGATGGCGTGTTCGCCACCGTGCGCGATACGCAGGCGATCGTCGCCGCCCTCGCAGCAGAGCAGGCGGGCAGCTAGCGCTTGCCCGATTTGGTGTAGCGCGCGACGGTGAAGATGGCGGCTGCGGCGCAGGCCCACAGCAGCGACATCGGCGCGTTCGCGCGCCAGTCGGCGCCGCTGATCAGGTCCATGCCGATCAGGATCGCGGTCATCGTGACCGCCGCCAGCAAAAACTGTCCAGCCCAATATGCCATGCCGTGCATTGCTTCCTCTTTGCGCGTTTGCCTGACGCCGAGTGTACCGCGATTCGGGCGATCAGTCGAAGTGCCGCTGCAGCCATGCCGCAATGCCGTCCAGGCTGCGGAACTCGGCCGCCGAGCGGCAGGCGATCGCGGGGTGGCGTGCCTGCAGCATGCGCGCCAGCGCCGCGCCGGGCCCGAGCTCCAGCGCGACCGTGATGCCGGCTTCGGCCGCCGCATCCATGCAGGCGCTCCATTCGATCGTGTGCGCCAGTTGGCGCGACAGCTGGCTTACGGCGCGCTCCTTGCCGGCGATGCGCTCCGCGCTGATCCCCGACAGCACCGGGCAGGCCTGAGCGTCGAACGGTGCGGCCTCCAGCGCCGCGGCGAACGGTGCGACGGCGGGCGCCATCAGCGAGGTGTGCGACGCGATCCCGACCGGCAGCAATTGCAGCCGGCCTCCCGCCGCGGCCATCGCCCGTTCGAGCGCCGGCAGCGCATCGAGCAGGCCGCCCGCGATGCAGCTGTCCTCGGCGGTGACGATCGCGATCTCGAAACGGTGGGCGAGGGCCAGCGCGCGCATGCGTTCCAGCGGCAGGCCGCCCAGCGCGGCCAAGGCCTGCGCCGGCGTCGCCCCGGCCGCACCGTTCATCAGCTGCGCACGGATGCGCGCAAGTTCGACCGCCTGCAACGGCGCGAGTGCGCCCGCCGCACCGTAAGCCGCCAGCTCGCCGATGCTGTAGCCGGCCACCAGCGCCGGCGCGGGCACGCGCTCGCGCAACGCCTCCCACATCGCCAGCGTCGCCGCCACGATGGCCGGCTGGGCCACGCCATTGTCGAACAGCGAACCGTCGGGCAGGGCGCATTGGGCAAGGAATGCGGCTGCGCGCGAATCGCCGCGGGCCAGGTCGAACATGGCCTCGTGCTGGTTGCCCTGGCCCGGGCAAAGGAGCAGCAGCCGTGCGTTCATCGGTCGCCGCGGGTGGTCATCGCGTGCACCAGGCAGGTGGCCGCGAGCAGGTCGGCCGCGCCGCCGGGCGACAGCTTGCGCGCGACGAACAGCCGGTGGCATTCGTCGGCCCAGGTATGCCATGCGGGATGCGCGGTGCCGCCCATCTCGGCAAAGCGCTGCGCGTGCTGCCTGACGACCCGCGCGCCTTCGGTGCCGCCGCGGTGGAACACGTTGGTGTCGCTGATGTGCGCCATCAACGCGAACAGCGCATCGATGCG
>DASRXO010000224.1:0-3269 GCA_035654095.1 Telluria sp. | reverse complement strand
TGCACCTTGTCCGCCAGTTCGGGCGTCGCGAGTTGGTCGAGGAAGGCGGTGTTCTCCGGGAAGCGCGCGCAGTAGATCAGCTGGAAATCGGCCTGCCTGGCCTGCAGCTCGTGCACCATCGACAGCAGCGGCGTGATGCCGATGCCGCCCGCCAGCAGCAGCGTGTGCGCGGCCTGCGGCGCCAGCGGAAAATAATTGAGCGGCGCCGACACCGCGACCGTGTCGCCGGCCGCCAGCTCATCGACCATGCTCTTCGAGCCGCCCTGGCCCGCCTCGTCGCGCTGCACCGCGATCAGGTAGCGATGCCGTTCGCTGGGCGGATTGCACAGCGAGTAGCGGCGCAACAGGCCGTTCGGCGTGGTCACCGCGATGTGGGCGCCGGCCTCGAAGGCCGGCAGCGCGCCGCCGTCGGGTGCGGCCAGTTCGAACAGGGTGATGTCGCGCGCGATCGCGCGCTTTGCCAAGACCTGCAAGGACAGGCTGGGCGCCGGGGCGGCGCCGGTGTCGGTGAAATCGCTCAAGGCTCTGCTCCAGGTTCGGATGGGTTATGCCGGCAGCGCCACCTGATGCCGCAAGGGCAGGTCGGTGCCTGCGGCGGAGGCGATCGCGGCGGCGCAAATTTCGAGGTTGGCCAGGCCCCAGCGGCCCGTATGCAGCGCCGGCGCGGCGCCGGTGACGGCGTCGTAGAACTCCGCCATGACGAGGTCGCGCGGGCTGCGGTCGGATGGCAGATGGATCTCGCTGCGGCCGTCGCGCGTGTAGACCAGCAGGCCGTGCGGCGACTGGCGGATGTCGCCGCCTTCGCAGCTCACCACGGTCAGGCCGAAGAAGGGCTGGAACGGCGCCTGGCCCGGGATCGCACGCTTGGCGCGCTCCTGCTTGGCCGTCAGCTCCTGTTCCGGCGTGAGGCCTTCCGCGCGCGCGAGGCGCGAGTTCGGCTGCGGCAGGCCCCATTCGCCGATGTCGAAGCACAGGTCGATGCTGGAGAAATTACCGTAGCCGTTGTAGACCGCGGTGGCCGCCGCGCCATCCGCGAAATCGAGCAGGGCGAGGTGCGCGCCGATCGCCGAACGCGCGGGATCGTTGTCGAAAGTGCGCGCGTGGACCCGGGTCACCATGCCGCCGCACAGCAGGCGCAGGATGTCGAACTGGTGCGAGCCCTGGCGATACGTGACGCCGCCGCCCATGCCGGTGTCGAGTTCTTCGGGGCGGCGCGGCCGGTAGATCCAGTCGGTGAAGCACCAGGTATTGACCATGCGGACCCGCCCCAGCGTGCCGCCGGCGATCAGTTCGCGCATGCGCTGGATCGGCAGGTCGTAGCTGTGCGAGTGCCCGACCAGCAGCTGCACGCCGGCCCGCTCGGCGGCCGCGATCATGGCCTCGGCCTGCGCCAGTTCGACCGCCATCGGCTTCTCGACCAGCACATGCTTGCCGGCCGCGCAGGCCAGCGCCACATGCTCGGGATGCAGCTGGGTGGGCGTGGCGATATACACCGCATCGAGGCCCGCGTGCGCCAGCAGCTGTTCGATGCCGGCGTAGGCCGGCACATCCAGCTCGGCGGCGGCGCGCCCGCGCAACTGCTCGTCGGCCTCGGCGAAAGCGGCCAGCGTAAGGCCGGGATGCTTCGCGATCGCCGGCAGGAAGCCGCGCCCGGCCGCGCCGAGGCCGACGATGCCGATCCTTACCTGCGGGCCGCCGCTCATGGCGCGGCCTCCTCGACCGGACTCTCGGCGTCGGCCCAATTCAGTTCGTCGGCCGCGAGGTTCTCGATCATCGCGAGCAGGGTGCGGCGGGTGGCCGCGAGGTCGTCTTGCGGCAGGCCGGCCAGCGCGATGCGGTTGACTTCTTCGGCGGCCGGCACGATCAGGTGCTTGAGCGCCGCGCCGCGCGGGGCCACGTAGATGCGCACCTGCTTGCCCATGCGCTGGCGCGTGACGTAGCCGAGGCTCTCCATCGCTTTCAACGCGCCGAAGGTGGTCGGTTCGGTGACGCCGGCCTGGTCGCTCAACTGGCGTTGGGTAATGCCGTCGGTCTGCCACAGGATGCGCAGCAGGGTCCAGTGGCCGTACAAGAGCTCCTCCCTGCGCAGGCGCAGTTGCAGGCTGCGCGAAAAGCCGCGGTAGGCGATTTTGATGAGGTGCGCAAAGCGTTCGCTGGACACGCCCTGGCGCCAGTAGGCCGGCGAAACAGGGGCGATGGTGGGTTCGGACATAGGGGTTTTCCTGACTTAGCTACCTAATCGTTTTATGCTGCATTGCGGCGGAAGCGTCGTTCCCGCGCAGGCGGGAACCCATGCCGAGTATGGATTCCCGCCTGCGCGGGAATGACGGTATGCCGGTAATCGCACAGTATTTTAAACGGTCATCGCGTGCGACGTTGACTTCTATGGTACCTAAGTATAATCTGATTTACCAGAACATTTAACAGCTTGCGACGAGGAGCACACCACGATGTTGACTGCGGAACAAAACGTACAATTAACCGAAGTGATGCCGGGCACCCCGATGGGCGAACTGATGCGGCGCTACTGGCAGCCGATCGGCGCCGCTTCCGACATGGAGCGCGTGTGGACCCGGCGTCTGCGCCTGCTGGGCGAGGACCTGGTGCTGTTCAAGGACCGCCAGCATCGCCTCGGCCTGATCAAGGAGCAGTGCCCGCACCGCCGCGCCTCGTTCGCGCACGGGATTCCGACCCAGGACGGTATCCGCTGTCCTTACCATGGCTGGGAATTCAGCGCGCAGGGCGCATGCCTGAACCAGCCGAACGAGCCGGACAACCCTTGCTTCCGCGAGAAGGTCGCGACCGACGCCTATCCGGTCAAGGAGATGGGCGGCATGCTGTTCGCCTATCTCGGCCCGCTGCCGGCGCCCATCCTGCCGCGCTTCGACGGCTTCGTCGAACCGGGCACGATCCGCATGATGGGCCGCGCGATCCTGCCGATCAACTGGCTGCAGATCATGGAGAACTCGCTCGATCCGATCCACACCGAATGGCTGCACGGCCACCACTACGAATTCCAGAAGGAGCAGGAAGGCGTCAAGGTCGCGATCAGCGCGCGCCACGAGAAGATCGACTTCAAGGAGTTCGAGTTCGGCATCACCAAGCACCGCCTGCTGGAAGGCCAGTCCGAGGACTCGGACGACTGGCGCACCGGCCATCCCATCCTGTTCCCCAACATCCTCGCGGTCGGCAACGGCGACGAAGCGGCGCGCTACTACTCCTTCCAGATGCGGGTGCCGGTCGATAACGAGCACACCCTGCACCTGTGG
>DASRXO010000223.1:0-4056 GCA_035654095.1 Telluria sp. | reverse complement strand
CGAGGCGCGGGCGTATCGCGGCCGGTGCAAAATTGGGGTCAGAGTAATTTTCGCCGATGGAGCCGGCGAAAAAAAACTCTGACCCCATTTTTGCACCGGCCGCGATACGCCCACGCAGCGTGTCGACGCTGTCGGCCTCGGCTGGCGTCAGCACCAGATCGGGGGCGAGGGTGGATAGGAAGTTGGCGCGGATGGCGGCGGTGGCGCGCTCGCTCCAGGGGCGGGCGGCGGATGGCAGGTCGTAGGACACCACGCGTTCGGACGGCAGCACCGCGTCGAAGGCGACTCGCAGCGCGTCGATGCCGGCGGGGTAGCGCACGCAGACCGCGATCCATAGCTCGTTGCCCGTGTCGGCGCGCGCCAGCGCGAGCGCGGCGTCGAGCGCCCGTGGCGCGCGGCCGGCCTGGTAGTGCTGGAGGTCGATGACGATCCGCATGCTCAACGCTCTCCCGTCGGGCGGCGCAGCCGCTGCAGGTCGGCCAGCACCGGGCGCGCCGATTCCGGCAAGGCTTTCACTTCGTCGGGCAGCACGACGGCGCCAGGCGCGGACGCCGGCGGCGGCGCCTGCTTGATCGTGGCCACCGCCTGCGACACGCGCCCGCCCAACGCGGGGAAGCGCAGCATCAGCGGAATCAGCAGGCGGCGCATGCGCTCGTTGCGCGTCAGGCGGCCGACCACGCGCCGCAATAGCGAGCCGTCGCGCAGCGCGCGTGCCAGCGCACCCACCGCGCGCAGCGGCCGCGTGATGCGCCACGAGGTGCTGCGGTGGGTCGCGATCAAGCGCTGCTCGACGTCCTGCGCCCAGGCGCTCGCTTGCTGCGCGCTGAACTGGACCTCGCCCAGCGTCTCGCGCAGCGACGCCAGCTCGACCTCCAGCGTCTGGCGGTGCGCCAGCTCGAGCTTGATGCGCTGCTGCGCGTCCACGTAGCGCTCGTGGGCGATGCGCGCGTCGTCGCGCGCCGCGCCGACCGCCACCGCGGCCGCTTCGTCCGCCGCCTTGCCGGCGCGCCAGGCCTTGTCGAGGTGGTGGCTGATGAAGTCGTCGAACACGTTCGGCTGGATCGTCAACGCGGCCAGCAGCTCGGGATGTTCCTCGGCCACGTAGTAGCGGTTCAGGCCGTCGAACCAGGCAAAGCGGTAGCGCTGGCCGGTGACCAGCGCTTCCCAGGTCTCGTGGTTGGTCACGCGGCTGTTCGGCATGGTCGCCTCGATCACCAGGATCCACGGCCGCCACGTGCCGAAGTCCATGCCGCGCAGGACCTCGCCTTCGAAACCTTCGACGTCGATCTTCAGGAAGTGGATCTCGCCGCTCACCTCGGCCGCGCAAACGCTGGCCAGGGTGCGCACCGGCACCGTCAGTTCGGCCACCGTGAAGCCTTCGGCGCGATGCGCTTCGGCCACCGCGGCGTCGGGCGAGGCCCAGCCGTTGACCGAGGGGACGTCGTACAGCGTGAGGCTGCCTTCGTGCGCGCCGGCCGCGATCGCCAGGTTGGTGTCGCGCGGGCGCTGCGCCAGGAAGGCCTGGTGGAAGGCGGGTAGCGGCTCGATGTTGATGCCGCGCCAGCCGGCGTCGTAGAAAGCCTTGGTCACCGAATGCTCTTCGGGATCGTTGGCGCCGACGTCGATGTAGAAGCCGTTCTGGATGTGGCCCAGCGCGCGCCACAACAGCACGTCCTCGAAATTCTGGGCGTAGGAAATCAGGGTCATGGACGGATGATGTCGATCGATGGGTCGAGCCACGCCGAACCTTCGAAGTGCGGGCGTTGCATATTCATGACGGTGAACACCAGCGCGAGGTCGCGCCATTCGTAGTTGTTCACCAAATGGGTGTCGGTGCTGACGATGGCAGTGGCCACCGAGTAGCTGCCGGGGCCGAGGTTCATCGCGAAATGGAAGCGGTAGACCACGCGCTCGCCGGCCTTGACGGCGTCCAGCGGCAGCTGCTTGAGGTCGGTGTTGGTGCCGTACATCGGCTGGCCCAGGCGGTCCTTGATCATGTAGCCGAGCACCATGCGCGGGATGGCCGCCTTGGCCGTGACCGTGACTTCGAGCGTGACCGGGCTGCCGACGTCGACCACCTCGACCCGCGCGCCGTGGGCGTCGAGCAGGGCGATGTCGGCGACCGTCGCTTCGCCGGTGCCGGACGAGGTCTGCACCTTGCCGTCGTCCAGCTCGGTCAGGCGCACGGTGGCGTTCTCGCGCTCGGCGATCAGCGCGTTGTAGTAGTCCATGATCTGTTCCGGCTTGCCCTGCTTGGCGAGGCGGCCGCCGTCGAGCAGGATCGCGCGGTCGCACACCGACTGGATCGCCTGCTTGTCGTGCGAGACCAGCAGCAGGGTGGTGCCCTCCTTGCGGAACTGGCGAATCCGGTCGAAGCTCTTGTGCTGGAAGTAGGCGTCGCCGACCGACAGCGCCTCGTCGACGATCAGCACGTCGGGGCGGCGCGCGGTGGCCACGCTGAAGGCCAGCCGCATCTGCATGCCGCTCGAATACACGCGCACCGGCTGGTCGATGTAGTCGCCGAGCTCGGCGAAGTCTTCGATGTGCGGCATCAGCTGCTGCAGCTCGGCCACGCTGTAGCCGAGCAGTTGGCCGGCCATCAGCACGTTCTGCCGGCCGGTGAAATCGGGATGGAAGCCCATGCCCAGTTCGAGCAGCGCGGCGACGCGGCCGCTGATCTCGACCCCGCCGGTGGTCGGCTGGGTGGTGCCGGTGATCAGCTTGAGCAGGGTGCTCTTGCCGGCGCCGTTAATGCCGATCAGGCCGACCGCCTCGCCCGGCGCGACCTCGAAGCTGATCTCTTGCAGCACCCATTTGAGCTTGTGGCGCGCGCCGCGGAACGGCAGCGTCCATTCGGCCAGCCGCGACCAGCGCGTGGGGTACTGCTTGTAGGCCTTGCCGAGCTGGCTGACGCGGATGCTGCCCATCACAGTTCGTCCACCATCTCGCCCGAGCGCTTGCGGAACAGGCGCATGCCGAACACGCACAGCAGCAGGGCCAGCAGCGCGGCCGGGGCCAGGCTGCTCCATTGCGGGGCCTGGCCGCTGACCAGGATGGACTGGTAGGCGCCGATGATCGGGGCCATCGGATTGAAGCCGAGCGCGCCGCGCACCGCGGGCGGCAGGATCGAGGCCGAGTAGACGATCGGCGTGAACCAGAACCAGAACTGCATGAAGATGGCGAAGAACTGGCCGACGTCGCGGAAGAACACATTGAGCACGCCGAGCACCATGCCGAGGCCGATCGCGAACAGCACCTGCACGACGAGGATCGGCACGATCGCGAAGAACACCCAGCCGGGGAAGTTGCCGGTCGCGACCAGGAACGCGGTGAACAGGCCGAAGATGATGCCGAAGTTGAGCAGGGCGTTGAGCACGATGATCAGCGGCAGGCAGATGCGCGGGAAGCTGATCTTCTTGATCAGGTTGGCCTGTTCGATGAACATGGTCTGGGCGCGCGCGATGATTTCGGCGAACATGCCCCAGGTCAGGATGCCGGCGCACAGGTAGATGCTGTAGGCGAAGGTCGAGTCGTTGCCGGGCAGCTTGCTGCGCATGACTTGGGCGAAGATCACGGTGTAGACCAGGATCATCGCGATCGGGCTGAGCAGCGACCAGGCCGCGCCGAGGATGGCGTTGCCGTATTTCGATTGGAATTCGCGCTTGACGCTGCCGAACACGAAGCCGCGGTAGGCCCAGATGCCGCGAAGCATGGCGCTCGCCATCATGCGGCGGCTCGCGGGCGGGGGAGAGGCGGGCAGGTTCTGGTCATAACATGGGGTAAGCCTTATGAGCGCGAGATTATACTCCAAGGCCTTGCCTGCCCAGCGCCGTCATTCCCGCGAAAGCGGGAATCCATGCTGAGCCAGCTACATAGGGAACGCGCATTCAGCATGGGTTCCCGCTTTCGCGGGAACGACGGCTTTTCCTCAGGTGGTAGGGTGGGTACGATTTATCGTGCCCACGCGGAGCGCGTGCTATGAGCCCTGCACCAGCTTTTTCAGCCCTTCGGGATCGAGGATGATCAGGCGGTGCGAGTCCTTTTGCACAATGCCCT
>DASRXO010000222.1:0-2534 GCA_035654095.1 Telluria sp. | reverse complement strand
GCACGCCGCGCGACGCCGCCAGGTAGCTGCGGATTTCCTCGCGCAGGGCCATGACGCCGGCGACGTCGGCATAGTTCAGCTGGGCCGGTCCCATGCTCCGCCAGGCTTGCTCGACCAGCCGCCGCCATCGCAGCGAGGGGAACAAATCCAGTGCCGGCACCCCTGGCGCAAAAGCCCCGGCCTCGACGCCGTGCCGCGGCAGCGTGCGCAGACCGTGCACCCTGCGCGCGATCGTCGCGCTGCGCGCCGCTCCCTTCGGGCGCGCAACTGCCGCTAGCGCGAGCGTCGTGACGACCGAGCCACGCGGCGTGGCACGGATCAGCCCTTCGGTCGCGAGCTGATCGTAGGCGTAGAGCACAGTGTTGCGCGCCACGCCCAATTCGTCGGCGAGGGCGCGCGTGGCCAGCAGCCGCGTGCCGGCGGCCAGTTGGCCGTCCACGATCGCAGCGCGCAGGCAGGCATGGATGGTGCGCTGGCGCGACCAGCCGGCCAGGTCCTGTGCGCGTTCAAAACTACTGAGCAGTACTTTGTAATCCATGGCTCAGTATATCTTGAGTGGTTCTAAAGTTTTCCACTGTCGTGGATCTTTTTATAAGGCAACCGGAAAGCTAGGATGGCGTTGTTTTCACATTTTCCGAGGTGCCCGCCATGAAATGCACATCCACCGCTGCTGCGCCATGCTCGTCGTTGCCAGTCCCTTCGCTGTCCACGCGCCGCACGACGGCCAGCACGAGTTCGACTCCAGCATGGGGGCAAGCGCCTGTGCGGGCGATCGTCTGCGGACTTCGCATGACTCTTTCGAAACTGCTCACAGCCCTCGCATTCGGCGCGGCCTTGGCGGCGCCATTCTGCGCCGCTGGCGCGCACGCTGCCGACGCCGCCCCTGCGGCGCGCGACGGCGCGCACGACTTCGACTTCGATCTCGGGGTCTGGAAGACGCACATCACCCGGCGCGTGCACCCGCTGACAGGATCGGGCGAGACGATCCGGCTCACGGGCACGGTCACCATCCGCAAGGTGTGGGACGGCCGTGGCCAGCTCGAGGAGATCGAGGCGGACGGTCCGAAGGGCCATTGGGAGGGGATGACCCTCTTCCTCTACAATCCCCAGGCCCACCAGTGGAGCATGAACTTCGCCAACAGTTCAAACGGAACGCTGGCGACGCCCATGGTCGGGAGCTTTGAGAACGGACGCGGCGAACTTTTCGCACAGGACACGCTGGACGGGCGGTCGATCCTGGTGCGCGCCGTCTGGTCGGACATCACCCCCACATCTCACACCTACCAGGAGTCCTATTCCGCCGACGGCGGCCGGACCTGGGAGGTGGCCTTCACTGCGATGAAGACGAAGGAATAGGGCAGCAACTTGCCCAAGCTGATCCCGCCCGGGCGCATGGGCGGGATCGCCGTCGCGTCAGATGCCGTTGACGCTGGCCGCTGCCTTCAGGATGACGTTGGCCACTTCGGCCGGGTGCGACACCATCGATACGTGGCTGGCACCGGGAATCATCGTGACTTGTGCCTTGATCCGCGCAGCTTCGCCCTGTTGGAACGCGGCCGGGATGATCTGGTCACCGGTGCCCACGACGAAGTACGATGGCTTGCTCTTCCAGGCCGCGTTGCTCACCTTGTCGTCCAGCACATGATTGAAAATCGGTCCCTGGGCGGTTGCCATCACCGTCGCTTCGGCGGTCGGCACATCGGCGGCGAAATTGTTCAGGAAGACGCTGGTGCTCAGCGTCAGATAACCGGCGCTGTCGGCCGTAATGCCGGCTTGCCATGCTGGAGTCGGATAGGGCTTGGTGAGATCGTTGATCGACTCGTTGTCGCCGGGCGCGAACGCATCGACGTAGACCAGGTCGACGACCTTGTCGCTGGTGCCGGCCTCGGTGATGACAACGCCGCCGTACGAGTGGCCGACGAGGATCACCTGCCCGCTTTGCGCCTCGATGGCGCGGCGGACGATGGCGGCGTCTTCGCTCAAGGAAGCGCGTTGTAATTGCACGGATACCACCTTCAAGCCGCGCTGCTGCAATAGCGGCGTCACTTTGGCCCAGCTTGAGCCATCGGCCCAGGCGCCATGCACCAGTACGGCCGTGGTTGGCGTCGGCGGGGCGGTGGCGGCGCTGCTGGAGCCACATCCTGCCAATACGGCTGAAGCGGCGATAACACTAACGGCAAGCACAGCCTGGCCCAGCGATTTGCGGAAATTGGATGTCATGTCATTCTCCTTATTTGGCAGCTTGTTCGATGGCGCTCACCAGACCGGCTACATCGGTCGGGAATGCATCGCGGACGAGGGTAGTAGCCGGCTTTTCTGCAGCCATCGTTTGAGCGCCGATCAGGGCGGGGGAAGCCAAAATTAAACTGTTCAATGCTTTCATGTCATACTCCTGGTAAGGGTTTTTCAGAGTGAAAACCACAGGACAAATGATAGGACGCAAGGACATGACTAGCCATAGCCAAGAGACCGAGTTTCATGATCGATCGTCCGGAAAAATTGCGAACTATGGCATGCTGGCCACCCGCGCCGAC
>DASRXO010000221.1:0-4983 GCA_035654095.1 Telluria sp. | reverse complement strand
GGCGCTGCTCACGCCCAGCATGCCGGGCACGTTATTGGGCTTCGGCAGGCTCAGCATCCAGTGCAGGCACAGCAGCACATGGCCGCCCAGGCCCAGCACCACGCCGCGCGCCACCTCGTCCGACGAGAACTGTGCGCTGCCGTCCAGCAGGCGGCCATTCAGCTCGACCGCCATGCGGCTGTCGGGCGCGCTGATGGCGACCGCATCGGCGCCGTCGCGCACCACCGTCAGCGGCGCGCGCGCGATGGCGCGGTGGCCGAGCGCGGTGCCGTCCTGGCCGGGACGGAAGAACAGCGGCGCGTAGCGGCCGATCTCGAGCGCGCCCGCGGCCGCCGGCCCCAGGTGCTGCTCGCCGATGCGCGAACTGTCCGGATGCCACAGGATGGTCACGCCGAGGATGCGCGCCGGCGCGCCGGCGTGTATGAACAGCTTGGTGGTCAGCGTATTTTCCAGGTCGATCACGGACGGGCGACTCGCGGCGGGTGGTGGTGGTGTCGCCATTATACGAAGTGCAAGGCTTTGCATGTCAATTTACATGTCAAAAACAGCGGCCCCGTGTAAGAAAGAGCGGTTTTCGGCCGGTTTCGGGTCGTTTCCAGTTGGCATGAATCTTGTAGAGGGAAGGGCAGGACGTCGAATCAATAGGAACCCGAAATGAGTAACGTAGCGAGCCTGGGCCAACCCAAAACCCGTTTGGTCCGGGACGATCCCGGCAGTGCCAGGGCGGCGATCGGCGCCGCCATCGAGGCGGCCGGCTATGCCAGCGCCGGCGCGTTGTTCGATCCGCTGCTGATGGTGTTCGCCAAGCCCGGCGATTTCACCTCGGCCTGGACCAGCCGGCGCGGCGACCACTACATCGACTTCCTGCAATTTAACGGCTCGCGGCGCGACGGCTTCCTGCCGCTGGGCGACTATGCGATGACCACCCAGGGCTCGCTGGCGCGCACCGCGATCATGCTGGTCAAGTCGCCCAGGCCGGGCGTGCTGGCGCATCCGACCGGCTTCACCCGCATCGCCGACGATTCCGGATCCGGCAATCCCTCGCACATCGCCTATTACTGGCCGGTCGCGCCGGTCGGCTTCCATGCGATGGGCATTTGCATCGGCATCGACGGCAAGGCGCCGAATCCGGCCAACTACTGGTGCGTGGCGAGCGCGCACGTGGCGCCGTCGGCCAGCGTGCCTTACTGGTCCGACTCGGGCCAGCAGTGGACGGTCCATAGCGGCAGCCTGAGCACCCCGGTGGTCGACGGCATCCGCCCCCAGGACCGGATGGTGCTGGCGCCGACCACGCTGCTGAGCAATCAGTACGCCGTATGTCCCGACCGCGCCTGCTGCCTGCTGCTCGACAAACTGTTCCTGCCGCTGAAGGGCGGCGGCGTGCCGTATCCCGACTACCAGCTCAGTTACGGCCAGGGTTCGAGCACGCCGCAGGGCGTGGAGGTGGTGGCGGTGCTGCCGTGCAGCGTGGTGCTCGATCCGCTGACCGGCAACGACGCCCAGGACTCGCCGTTCTATTATGTCGCCAGCCAGCCTTACTGGACCTGCGCCCACGCGATTCCGGCGCCGATGGGCGGCACCTATGCGAGCGCCTTCATGACCGGCACCAGCCCGATCGAATCGCGCGGCTTCCGCCATACGAGCTCGCTGACGGTGGGCGCCGATGTCGGCGTCGAAGCGGGCGAGGAGGGCGGACTGGCGGCGCGGCTGGCGGTCAGCTACACCAGCGAGATGCAATTGGCGGGCACGGTGCGCACCGGCGGCGGCCAGCCGCAGTTGATGCAGACCCTGAGCCTGAAGGTGCCGCGCGCCGCGCGCATGCTGATCTGGCAGAAAAGCGTCGAGCTGGTGATCTACCGCAGCAGCGGCCAGCCGGTGGCGGCGGCGCGTTTCATGACCAGCGAGATCGACTTCACCGACAGTAATCCGCCCGATCAGGCCAGCACGGTGAGCAGGCCGTCCAAGCCTGCGTAGTTGAGGGCGACGTCGGCCTGGGCGCGCACCACCGGCTTGGCGCGGAATGCCAGCGACAGGCCGGCCACCCCCATCATCTTGAGGTCGTTGGCGCCGTCGCCCATCACGATCGCCTGGCGCGGCGCAATGCCCATGGCGGCGCACACGCGCAGCACGGTGCGCATCTTCTCGTCGGCGTCGACAATGGCGCCGACCACCCGGCCGGTCAGTTTGCCGCCGTCGATCTCCAGCACGTTGGCATGCGCATGGTCGAGGCCCAGGCGCGCCTGCAGCCGCTCGGTGAAGAAGCTGAAGCCGCCCGACACCAGCAGCGTTTGCAGGCCGGCCGCCTTGACCCCGGCCAGCATCGCCTCGCCGCCCGGCGAGATCGCGAGCCGCTCGTCGTACACGCGCTGCAGGGCAGAGGCGTCCAGGCCCTTGAGCAGGGCCACGCGGCGGACCAGGCTTTCGGTGAAATCGAGCTCGCCGCGCATGGCCGCCTCGGTGATCGCGGCCACCTGCGGCTTGAGGCCCTGCATGTCGGCGATTTCGTCGATGCACTCGATCGTGATCAGGGTCGAATCCATGTCCATCGCCACCAGCCGGAAGTCGGCCAGGCTGCGGCCGGCCGCGATGAAGGTCGCGTCGATTTGGGCGGCGGCGGCGGCCGTCTCGACGGTCTGGCGCAGCGCGGCCGAGTCGTCCACCGCTTCGCAGCGCAGCGCATGCTCGCCCAGCTTGACCATCCTGGCCGGCTTGGCCAAGGCGCCGATCCGGTCCAGCGCCATGTAGTACGCGCCGGGGCCCTGCAACACCAGGTTCATCGTCGTCATGGTTTACGTGAGTAGTTGTTTGATGGTTTGCTTGACCTGGCTGACGCGCGCCGCCAGGTCCGGCATGCTGGCCGTGATGCGCAACTTGTCCTGGCCGGCCAGCTTGATGTGGCGGTTCTTCTGGATCAGGGCGATGATGCGCATCGAATCGATGGGCGGGTTGACCATGAACTGCAGGTTGGCGGCCTCGCCGTGGGCGTCGATCTTGACGATGCCGACCGATTTGGCGGCGATCCGCAGGCGGTGGGTTTCGATCAGCGCCTTGACCGGGTCGGGCAGCTTGCCGAAGCGGTCGATCAGCTCTTCCTGCATGTCGTCGATCTTGTGCGCCTCGTTGCAGTTGGCCAGCCGCTTGTAGATCGACAGGCGCTCGTGCACATCGCCACAGAAGTCGGCCGGCAGCAGCGCCGGCACGTGCAGGTTGATCTCGGTGGTGGTCGACAGCGGCGCCGCCAGGTCCGGCTCCTTGCCGGCCTTCAGCGAGCGCACCGCCTCGTTGAGCATGTCCGAATACAGCTGGAAGCCGATCTCCAGCATCTCGCCGGACTGGTTCTCGCCCAGCACCTCGCCGGCGCCGCGGATCTCGAGGTCGTGCATCGCGAGGAAGAAGCCGCTGCCCAGTTCTTCCATCTGCTGGATCGCGTCGAGCCGGCGCTGCGCCTGTTTGGTCAGGCCTTGCACGTCGTGCACCAGCAGGTAGGCGTAGGCCTGGTGGTGCGAACGGCCGACCCGGCCGCGCAGCTGGTGCAACTGGGCCAGGCCGAACTTGTCGGCGCGGTGCATGATGATGGTGTTCGCGGTCGCCACGTCGATGCCGGTCTCGATGATGGTGGTGCACAGCAGGATGTTGTAGCGCTGGGCCACGAAGTCGCGCATCACCTTCTCGAGGTCGCGCTCGTGCATCTGGCCGTGCGCCACGCCGATGCGGGCCTCGGGCAGCAGCTCGGTCAGCATCGCCATCCGGTTCTGGATGGTCTCGACCTCGTTGTGCAGGAAGTAGATCTGGCCGCCGCGTTTCAGCTCGCGCAGGCAGGCCTCGCGGATTACCGAGCCGTCCTCGCTGCGCACGAAGGTCTTGATCGCGAGGCGCTTCTGCGGCGCGGTGGCGATGATCGAAAAATCGCGCAGGCCTTCGAGCGCCATGCCGAGAGTGCGCGGGATCGGCGTGGCGGTCAGCGTCAGGACGTCGACTTCGGCGCGCAGGGCTTTCAGCGCCTCCTTCTGGCGCACGCCGAAGCGGTGCTCCTCGTCGATGATCACCAGCCCGAGGCGGGTGAACTTGACGTCCGGCGAGAGCAGCTTGTGGGTGCCGATCACGATGTCGAGCGTGCCGTCGGCCATGCCCTTGATCGCGTTGTTGATTTCCTTGCCGGTGCGGAAGCGCGACAGTTCGGCGATGCGCACCGGCCAGTCGGCGAAGCGGTCGGCGAAGGTCTGCGCGTGCTGCTCGGCCAGCAGCGTGGTCGGCGCGAGGATCGCGACCTGCTTGCCGCCCATGACCGCGATGAAGGCGGCGCGCAGCGCGACCTCGGTCTTGCCGAAGCCGACGTCGCCGCACACCAGCCGGTCCATCGGCTTGCCCGCGGTCATATCCTTGATCACGTTGGCGATCGCCTCGGCCTGGTCGGGCGTCTCCTCGAAGCCGAAGCTGTCGGCGAAGTTCTGGTAATCGTGGGCCGAGTAGGCGAAGGCGTGGCCCTGGCGCAGCGCGCGCCGCGCGTACAGGTTGAGCAGTTCGGCGGCGGTGTCGCGCACCTGTTCGGCCGCCTTGCGCTTGGCCTTTTCCCACTGGCCGGAGCCGAGCGCGTGCAGCGGCGCGTCTTCCGGCGAGGCGCCCGAGTAGCGCGAGATCACGTGCAGCTGCGAGACCGGCACATACAGCTTGCTGTCCTTGGCGTATTCGAGATGCAGGAACTCGGTCTCGCCTTCGCCCAGGTCCATGCTGGCCAGGCCCTGGTAGCGCCCGATGCCGTGGTTGACGTGGACCACCGGGTCGCCGATCTTCAGCTCCGACAGGTCGCGCACCATGGCCTCGACCTGGGTCACGCCTTCCTGCTTCTTCTTGCCCACGCGCCGGCCCGAACCCGCATACAGCTCGGTCTCGGTGATGAACACCAGTTCGCCGGCGTCCTGGTCGAACAGCTCGAAGCCGGCCTGCAGCGGCGCCACCCCGAGCGCCAGCGCGGCGTCGCTCTGC
>DASRXO010000220.1:0-3716 GCA_035654095.1 Telluria sp. | reverse complement strand
CGGCGATTGGCCCGACGCGCCCGACGTGCCGCGCAACGCCTATACGCTGGCCGAGATCAAGAAGCATCTGCGGACGTTCTGCTGGCGCTTCTTCAAGACCAGCCAGTTCAAGCGCTCCTGCATGCCGAACGCGCCGAAGGTCGGCTCGGGCGGGTCGCTGTCGCCGCGCGGCGACTGGCGCGCGCCCAGCGATTCCGAGGCGACCGTGTGGATGGAAGCGCTGGCACGGATTCCGGACCGGGCTTGAACGCGTCGATTACAATAGGCTATCCGAATTGACGACTACCTGGAGGAGCAAGCCATGAAACAGATTACCTGCGTGATCAAACCATTCAAACTCGACGAAGTGCGCGAGGCGCTGGCCGACGTCAACGTGACCGGCTTGACCGTGACCGAGGTGAAGGGTTTTGGCCGCCAGAAGGGGCACACCGAGCTGTACCGCGGCGCCGAGTACGTGGTCGATTTCCTGCCCAAGGTAAAGGTCGAAGTAGTGGTCGACGACAGCATGACCGAACAGGTGGTGGACGCGATCATCAAGGCCGCGCGCACCGGCAAGATCGGCGACGGCAAGATTTTCGTGCAGGATGTCGAGCAGGTGGTGCGCATCCGCACCGGCGAGACCGGGCCAGAGGCAGTCTGAGCCAGTCGTTTTCGTCGTTCCCGCGCAAGCGGGAACCCATGCTGAGTATGGATTCCCGCTTGCGCGGGAACGACCCGGGGCACTATTTAGCGGCCCATCCGCAGGTCGAATTTCCAGGTCAACAGGCGCAGGGTGGTGATCGCGGTGGCGCTGGTCCACAGGGCGAAGTCGTGTTCGGCGCCGAACTTGCGCATCAGCAGGAACATCCAGCTGCCGAGGAAGGCGCAGATCGCGTAGGGTTTGCCGTCGCGGAACACCATCGGCACTTCGTTGCAGACGATGTCGCGCAGCACGCCGCCGAAAATCCCGGTGATCACACCCATCATCGAGGCGATGAAGATCGGCATGTTGGCGTCCAGCGCCGAGGCCACGCCGGCGATCGAGAACAGGCCGAGGCCGACCGCGTCGGCGACCACGATCAGGCGCTCGGACACAATCTGGCGCAGGGTGCGGATCAGTGGGGTGGCGACCAGGGCCAGCACGAAAATCAGGATCGCGTATTCCTGGTGGATGACCCAGAATAGCGGGCGGCGGTCGAGCAGGATGTCGCGCAGGGTGCCGCCGCCGAACGCGGTGATGAAGGCGACCGTAAATACGCCGACCAGGTCCATGCGCTTGCGCCGCGCTTCGATGAAGCCGGAGAACGCGCCGACCAGGATCGCCATGATTTCGATGAACTTAATGAGGGTCATGCGGGGGCAGGTGAGTGGCGATGTTGCTAGCCTAACATGCCAGCGCTCGCCCGTCGTTCCCGCGCAGGCGGGAACCCATAGCGCGCGTGAATTGCGCCACACTATGCATGCGCGCTATGGATTCCCGCCTTCGCGGGAATGACGGCTAGTAGGCGGATGTCGCGGACTTGAGCAGCACCAGCAGCGCGCCGTGGCTGCGGTCGGCCACGTTGGCGGCGCAGAAGGCGATCACGTCGTCCTTTTGCTCGAGCCAGCTGTGCACCATCGACCTCAACACCGGCTCGCCGCCGGCCGAACCCAGGCCCTTGCCATGGATGACGCACACGCAGCGCAGCTTGCGCTGGGCGGCGCGGCGCAGGAAGTCGCCGATCTGGTCGCGCGCGGCGTCGCGCCGCATGCCGTGCAGGTCGAGCTCGTCCTGCACCGGCCAGTGGCCCTTGCGCAGCTTGCGCAGCACGTCCGCCCCCACGCCATGGCGCAAAAAGCTCAGGCTCGGGTCGTCGTCCAGCAAATGGTCGACCTCGAACTGGTCGGACAGCGATTCGCGCAGCACCGCCGCGTCGTCCTCGGCCTGGGTGCGCGGCTTGCCGGGGGCCGCGGGTTTCGCCACCACCGGGGCCGGCTGCGGCACGTAGCGGTCGGACTCGGGCAGGCGCTTGACGCCGCCGAGCGCGCCGCGGAACACATTGGCTTCTTCGCGCGCGGCGCGTTCGCGCTTCGCGCGCTCGGCCTGTTCGAGCGCGCGCGCCTGTTCCTGCTCCTTGAGCGTATTGCGCAAGGCCTTCAGGTCGGCAAAGTCCTTCAGCGATGCCATTGGCGCGATCAGCCTTCCAGGCTTTCGAGGTAGCGCTGGGCGTCCAGCGCGGCCATGCAGCCGGTGCCGGCGCTGGTGATGGCCTGGCGGTAGACGTGGTCCTGCACGTCGCCGGCCGCAAATACGCCCGGAACGTTGGTCGCGGTGGCCATGCCTTCGAGGCCGGTCTTGGTCTTGATGTAGCCGTTGTGCATGTCGAGCTGGCCCTCGAAGATGCTGGTGTTCGGCTTGTGGCCGATCGCCACGAACAGGCCGTGCACCTTGAGCGGGGAGACGGTGCCGTCGAGCGTCGACTTGATATTGACGCCGGTGACGCCGCCCTCATCGCCGGTCACTTCATCCAGCGTATGGTTGTACTTGATGACGATCTTGCCTTCGGCGGCCTTGGCGTTGAGGCGGTCGATCAGGATCGCTTCGGCGCGGAACTTGTCGCGGCGGTGGATGATCGTGACCTTGGTGGCAATGTTCGACAGGTACAGCGCTTCCTCGACCGCGGTGTTGCCGCCGCCGATCACCGCCACTTCCTGGCCGCGGTAGAAGAAGCCGTCGCAGGTGGCGCAGGCCGACACGCCCTTGCCCATGAAGGCTTGTTCCGAGGCCAGGCCGAGGTATTGGGCCGAAGCGCCGGTCGAGATGATCAGCGTGTCGCAGGTGTACTCGTGGCTGTCGCCGATCAGGCGGATCGGTTTCTCGCTCAGCTTGGCGGTATGGATGTGGTCGAACACGATGTCGGTCTTGAAACGTTCCGCGTGCTGCAGGAAGCGCTGCATCAGCTCCGGACCTTGCACGCCCATCGGGTCGGCCGGCCAGTTTTCGACGTCGGTGGTGGTCATCAACTGGCCGCCCTGTTCGACGCCGGTGACCAGCATCGGGTTCAAATTGGCGCGCGCGGCGTAAATAGCGGCGCTGTAGCCGGCCGGGCCGGAACCGAGGATCAAGACTTTGGCGTGTTTCGTAGTCGTCATGGAAGGCTTCAATCGAAGTGTGGATAAAAGGAAACTGGGGCCGATCGGTCGCGGATCAAGACCAAAATAGGCATCAGCGATTATAGACGATGATGCGCATGAGCATGAATCGTGGGCTCAGCGCGCAATATATGGCTTAGAATGAGCGCATCGCGGTTTTTGCAGCAACGTTGCATAGAGTATGACAAAGACAAGCCAAGCCACCACATCGAGCTACACCCGCAATGCCACTCTCCGGCAACCGCTGCCGAACCGGCTGGTTCGCCTGTTGTCCGAGGCGCGCTGGATCGCGCTGGCGGTGGTATTCGTGTACTTCGTGATGATCCTGCTCAGCTACAACAAGAGCGACCCCGGCTGGTCGCACGACATCGTGGTCTCCAAGGTAAGCAACCTCGGCGGCCGCGCCGGCGCCTGGCTGGCCGACCTGATGCTGTTCATCTTCGGCTTTTCGGCCTGGTGGTGGTGCATCTGCCTGCTGCGCCTGGTCTGGAAGGGCTACCGCCAGCTGACCGAGAAATTCGTGCTGCAGGCCGAGTCCGACCCCGAGCACCAGCACGAGGGCCCGATCCGCTGGGCCGGCTTCGTGCTGCTGTTCGCCGGCAGCG